>JANNNN010001037.1:0-5494 GCA_031398555.1 Planctomycetia bacterium
CTGAGAACTGTGGGTTGCCTGGGTCCTCGCGTTCAGGACTATATGCTAAGAAATAATCGACACCTACTACCAAGCCTGTTTTCGCGAGTATAGGCAGCATGACATCGCGAGTCGTGCCTGGATAAGTAGTGCTCTCCAAGACTACTAGTTGGCCTTTGCGTAGCGATTTGGCGATACTCTCGGTCGTACCAGTGACATAAGAAAGATCGGGATCACGACTTTCAGAAAGCGGGGTGGGAACACAGATCAGGATCACATCCGCATCCGACAAGCGGCTCATGTCGGAGGTGCAGGAAAACTGACCTGCACTCATCCAAGCCTTGATCTTGCTGGAGGGGATATGCGCGATGTAACTCTCGCCTTTGTTGAGAGAGTCAATCTTGCGCTGGTCCACGTCATATCCGATGGCCGTGAAGCCTCCTTTGGTGAAGGCATCGATCAGCGGCAATCCGACGTAGCCCAAACCCACGACACCCACCTTGGCCTTTTTGTTTTCGATAAGAGATTGAAGGTTTTTTGCCAAGTCATTGGTCATAGGTTTCTCCGGTACGTTGATAAAGAAGTTGAAGGTTGCGGCGGATGCTACCGCCTCGTGAAGTTTCTGTCCCGTAGCTGGTAAATCCAGCCACTGCGTTTTTTTCTCGACTCGACGACTAGTTACCGCACAGCAGTTCGACGATGCGGTTCGCCGCTTTGCCGTCCCAAAGAGCAGGACAACGTCCTACCTTGTATTTGCCTGCCAGTACTTGTTCCATGTGCTCACTTAAGCGTTCGATCGAGTTGCCGATCAACACCCCCGTTCCTTCGTCGCAAGTGACCGGTCGTTCGGTGGTGTCACGCATCGTCAAGCAGGGCACTCCCAGTGCTGTCGATTCTTCCTGCAAGCCACCCGAATCTGTTACAATCACTTTGGCTTGCGATGTCAGGCAAAGGAAATCGAGGTAGCCCAGCGGTTCAAGCAAGTGCAATCCAGGACTGGCTTCGAGCGTACTCAACAAACCAAAGTCTGCTATCCTCGCTCGAGTGCGGGGATGCACCGGAAAGACCAGCGGCAAACGTCCGGAGACACTGCCCAGCAATTTCAATAGAGCGGTCAATGTATCGCGATCATCGACGTTGGACGGCCGATGGAGTGTCACCACGCCGTAGTTCCCTCGCGTTAGTTGATAACGCTGCAACGTATCGCGAGACTTGGCGAGTTCAACTTGGGATAACAGCGTATCGATCATGACGTTGCCAACCAAGTGCACGCGTGACATGTCTTGCCCCTCGCGTTTCAAGTTCTCGACCCCCGCCGGTTCGGAGCACATCAATTGGTCCGAGATGGAGTCGGTTACCAGTCGATTGATCTCTTCGGGCATCAGTCGATCGAAACTGCGCAGTCCAGCTTCAACGTGGGCCACCGGAATGTGAAGCTTCACCGCCGCAATTGCTGCCGCCATGGTCGAGTTCACATCGCCGACGACAATCATACGGTCAAAAGGTTCGCCCGCCGCAGCGCCGTCCATCAGCACTTTTTCGACCGCCACCATCACATCGGCGGTTTGCTTCGCATGAGTGCCTGAACCAACATTTAAGAAAATGTCAGGCTTTCGAATAGAAAGCTCCGTGAAGAACACATCGGAGAGACTGGGATCGTAATGTTGACCGGTGTGGATCAGCGTCGTCGTTACCCCAGGCACTTGGTCAAGTAGTCGAAGAATTGGCGCGATCTTCATGAAGTTAGGCCGTGCACCGGCAACCATAGCGAATTTCTTCATTGCAGTTTGATCTCAAAAGGATAAGTGTCAGGACCGAATATGATGACGCTTCAAGGGAAAGCACACAAGGGACACGCGGACTTGGGTGGTATCAACATTCGAAAGCCCACCATTCCCAGTCCAGCACCGAAAGCGTACAGCAAAAAATCGGTAGCATCCGGAACAAGCGGTGGCAAGAAAGCTTGCGCAATTTCAATGCCCACGCCAAGCAACAAACACCCCAGGCAACTAGCCACAACCGCAATTCGAGCCACGCCCGCAGACCGACAGCGTGTACACCAGCCGCATAACAGGAACGTGAGCGCCCCAAACACGGCGATCTTTACCAGAATGTTTTCGCCAGCTTCGAACTCGGACGAAGCGTGTGCTCGAGCAAAGGGAACCACCAGTATGGCTCGCATTCGCTGCGCTATCACTGCCGGATCGTGTTCGATTGAGTCGAAACGCGCCAGGAATCCTAGCAGCACAATTACCGTCCAACCCATTGCACCAACTAACCAGACGCAGGAACGATCCCAAGCGGCCAACCAGCGCATGACACGTTGAGCACTGAGAGTGTTGATTACGAAGGCAATCGCAACCACGCCTGCGGCAGTGGCAATCATGTTCGTCACCGACGCGGGGCGGCTGTAGATGGGGAACTTGACGATTTCAAGCAGCACGGCCAGTCCGGTTCCCTGGAGTACCGCGGTTCGCATTCCATTTTGCAAGGTCGTCAACAAGGCAAACGGCGCCAGTCGAGCCCCCGCGATGGCGAGCAGCAGGAACGATTTGCGATCGAATGCAAAATCCTGGAATGGAATCAGTCGAAGATGGCTAGCCTCCCATTTTGTACGGAGTTCATCGAACGAGATCATCACATCCAAGGGCATGGTGTTATAAACCAGCAGTCCCACGACACTGAAATTCACCAGCAGCTTCCATTTCTTCAGCCCCGCAGGCAAGAGCAGCAATCGCTCCACTTGATCAAGAGTCGTTCTTCCGACTACCCACCAAAACACCACGCCAACAATCGATCCGATTACCCCAGCGAAGATATCATTTTGCGACACGACGCGAGGCGGAAACCAAATCTGCACGAACTCAATTGCAAGTACGACCGCGATAAGCAGCGCGATGATGAAAGGAGTTGCCATCATTAGCCAGCGGCGCTGCGTTCTCCGCCAATCGATCGCGCCCGCTGCCAAAAACCCTGGCGGTACCATGATCAATCCATTCGCTACCCAATCCGCACGAAGCTCAATGCCCAATTGAAACCAACGAATCCCTTGAAATCGCTCGTAGGTCGCGCTCCAAGACTTAGCCGAATAATTCAGGGGAACCAACGACGCGTAGGCTACAACTCCCAGACTAGCTACCGCGGCCGCGGCCAATATTAGTCTACAAACCTGAAAGTATTTTGTGCTGCGGGACACTGGGGACTGTAACCAGAGAGTAAGCCTGGACGAAGGTTGGTAGCGGAATGCGTCAACCATTTCGTAAACATCGTCGCCTTTCGCTCTCGCGAAAGTTTCGCCTTAATAGAACTACTTTTGCGGAGCTAAAGGCGACGGAGTTAGTTGTCGGTTCGAATAAAATCAACAAGGCCTCAAACATTTCGATCACGCGTCAAAGGCCGCCCAAATAGCCCTCGAATGCCTTGACGGCTTCCGCTACGACGAGAATGATTACTTCAGGCGTACCGCGACTGTACCAGCCAAATCACTCACCGCAACCTGACCACTTGTCAATTGCGACTTTGACTTGAGCGACTCGATGCTCTCTGCGGTATCTGCGGCTTGAGTGCTTGTCATTCTTGAGTCGGCATTGGCGTTGAATCGGTTGATAACCAACAGCGCGTCCAATGGGGAAACTGTTCCGTTACCATCCACATCAAACTGACTCCATGCTTTGTCCGATCCGCTGGACAGCGTCGTCAAACTGGAAGACAAGGCTCGCGCTCGATTTAGGAAATCGATGACTTGCAGAGCATCGAGCGGAGTAACGACAGAATCCCCAGAAACATCAAACCGATCAACTCTCGCTAAGAGAGCCTCCCCTTCACCGGCCGGCAACTGAGTCAATACTGTCCCGTTAACCGATAATCCCAAGGAGATGTAGATCTTGGATTCCTCTTTTGAGAACTGCGCAAATCGGTCCGTGCCCACTGTTACGTCAGCCAAGCGATTGGGATTGCCTAACAATGTGATCTGATCGGTTCGATCCGCTCGAATCGTGAGCGTGTTCACGTCGGAAACATTGGCGATCTGTGTTGAGTCAACAACTAATGTATCAATGACTGATACATCGAAGTTCGGTGAGTTCCTCAGGTCAATCGATTCGATGCGGCTAATCTTTCCTGAGCGAAGGTCAATCGCAGCTTGCCGCCAGCTTTGCAGTGCAAGCGTATCGGAACCAAGACCTCCGTTTACGGCATCGTCACCTTGATAGAACAGCAGGTCGTCTCCTTCGCCTCCGTTCATAACATCCGCGCCAACATTGCCGCGGAGGATGTCATTTCCGTTGCCCCCAGATAACTGATCGTCTCCTTCGTTTCCAAACAGATAGTCAGCGCCGTCGTCGCCAAACAACTGATCATTACCAACTCCGCCATAAAGCAGATCGACGCCTGCACCACCGGTGATGATGTCGTTCCCTTCGTTGCCTTGAAGCAGTTCACTTGCCCCAGAACCTGTCATCTGGTCAGCCCCGGTCCCGCCCATCTTCTGCAGCGTGAGAACCAGCAGTGTCCCGTCGGACAGCACCGGCTGAATCGAGTTGCGGGGCTGCTGACTAAAAATGGCTGCGTGGCGATTGGCATGTGTTCCGGCAGCTAAAAAGCCGTAGGCTTCGTAAGCATCCACGTTATCTGCGTAGCTCATCATTGCCGAGATCGCATTCATGCTCTTGGTGGCAATATCACCTGGCCAAACCCACTTTGAAAACTGAGTTGCGTTTTGGCCTTTGGCTTCGATGGCGGCTTGCACTTCATTCCAAGTAGTAAAAGTAAAGCCTTCGGATGGTTTGGTAGGTCCTCGCTTCGCAAGCGGATCGTTCGACTTCGTATTGGGCAATTGGTAGATCGCACCATTAAAAGACGGCATTCCTAAATCGCTGGCAATATATCGCCCCGCCAACACGTTGGCTTGCCAATTCAAGATGCTCCCGGCGTTCTCGAAACCTCTGGCGGAAAGTGTCCCTAAAGCAGAGGCTACATAGTCGTTCATCCATACCGAAGCTGTACCGTAAGCATCTTTGGAAGATTGATCGTTCCAAGGATTATCAAAGAGCCCTTCGAGCATTCCACGTGGTGCACTCTCATAAGGACCGGGACCATCGACATAGGTACTCTGAAGCCACTGGAGATTGTTATTCACTACGCCCGTCAAATGACTCTTGAAGGGTGACACGTCAGGCAGGATATAAGCCGCTTCTCCTAACGTCCGCATCGTCCAACCAAAGCCTCGTACCTCTTGGAAAAAGACTAGATCCTTGGTTGTCGATTTTTGCCTATATGGCGTCCACACATTGGCAAGCGTCCAGTTGGATTGCGCCGATAGCTCGTCGGCAAAGTACCGATCGCCCGTCACAAGATAAGGGACAAAACTCAATGAAGGTTGATGGGCTAAATCGGGAATAAATCCAGTGCGATAGTCGAACATACCAGCAGGCAAAGCGTCTATTCCAAATGAACCGGAAATTCCGCGGGGTTCCAACCAAACGTTTGAATGATCCTTAATGGATAGATAATTTCC
>JANNNN010001046.1:0-4743 GCA_031398555.1 Planctomycetia bacterium
TCGTTAATCACACCGCCGACAATTGCGCCGTTTTCCGCAATGGTCACGCCTTGGCCCACAGACAGCCCTTGGCTTTCGCTATCAAACGCAACGTTGCCATTGACTGCGAAGGAATCTAGACCGAACTGAGTGGTAAACTGATCTGGGTCGAAGGTGCTGAAACCACCACCATCAAACGGATTTCCATTGAAGTCCTCGTAGGTAGCCAAGATGGCATTAGGCTTGGTCTCGGCCACATCAGAAGGACTAATGTTGATTTCGAACAAGCCGTTGCCCAGCGGCTGGACAACGCCGATGCCGCCATCACCTACGGAACAACTGCCAGAGCCACCTCCGCCACTACCTGTGCAAGCCGCGGGAAAAGTCAAGTCATCAAAGCTCAGCAAGTCGAAACGCTTGTAAAAATTTTTGTCGTACAGAAGTCCATTCAAGACTGTGATATGCACGCCAAACTCGGCATACAGCTCGCCGCCAAGTTCGAGAATCGAGAGCAGTTGACCTCCATGACTTTGCTTAATGGCACCGATCTCGTTAAAGTGCAGCCTGCCATCGTGCCGCTCTTCGAAGGATCGCGTGTCGCAGACTGGGGCGGCCCCATTAATTTCGTTGTCGTCATTCAGATCAACGTTAATATTTGCGGCCACCTTTACGTAGCCCTCGATCCGCCCGATGTCAAAGCCAATGATCTCAGCTTCGCCAACAACACCTGCTTGGACAAAGGCAGTGAACTGAACTTCGGGACGTTCGGTATCCGTTGAATCGATTTGTCCATCCAAACTGGCAGTACCCGAGTTGGGATCGAAATCGCCCAAGTAGAATCCGTTTAAAAAGTTGCCGTTGCGAATTCCGCTTGTGTCGAATCCTCCAGAAACATTGGCAATCAATTCAAAGCCACCACCCAGAAACGCATTGATGGAAAAACTGACAATGTCGCCCAGTCCGCCACCGAGCAGCGGAATCGCTACGTTGAACTCCTTGGTTATCTTGAGTTCGGGTACGTCGATAAAAACCAGGTCGATGTCTTTACCAACAATCAAGCCTGCTAGGTTGCTAATACGTAAGGCAGGGAAGGTAATGCCAATCTCCCCCAGCTTCTTAAAGAAGTCACCAACCAGTGGTAGCTTCGATCCTGGGAAGTCCTGCGGGCTCTCGGTGAGCGCGGCCGGCGCCGTCGAGCTCCTGAGCACCATAGGCGTACTCTGTCCCGGTACTGGCGTAACCGCCGGTTGACTGGCATCCGTAGAGCTTGCCCCAACGCTGACGCTTCCAAAGTTGATCTTCAGCGAGTCACCCGTGGCCACGTTGAAATTGGAAACCGTATCGGTCAACAACAATCCTGTGTCGAGAAGCAATTCAAAGGCCCGAAGTTTTTGTGGATTCGTAGCGATCAGTTCACGCAGCAGATCTTTGACCTTGCGATCGATTATTGGCAATTCGGTATCGAGCGCTGTTTTGAGCTGGGACGGAACAAGCCCTGACTCCTGAATCTTGGAAAAAATGGGCTGCACGACGCTGGTCAAGAACGAACCAAGATCCAAGGTAATGTTCTTCAGGACAATACTCGGCGCAATACTGCCAGCCAAATGCAGCAGATCAAAAGGTCGATAACCGTCGTCGGTTTGCGAAACATCGGCAATCCCCCAATCGAGATCCAACTGTGTGGAGATCTTCGGCAACTCAGGGTGGGCAGCGATTGCCGTTTCGATCGTGGCGTCCAAATGTGCTTCGATATTCAGATGAATGTTTGCATCAGGCACCAGCGTTACCAGAGAATTGAGTGTCAGTTCTCCAAGAGTCAGCTTGCCATCGCCACTGGGGTCTACGATGTCCATCGAGAAAGCGGCTGTCATGGTGCTACCAGCATTGATGGCGGCCGTTACGTCCAAGAAGCCCAACTTGGCAGCGAGGGTTCCAGTAGGTGTGATCGATCCTCCGATTGAAAACTCGGGACCTGGTAAGTTTGTCAGCAAAAAGAATCCATCATCCTTAGTAATGCCAAACCCCAAGTTGAGGTCCAGGTTTCCTGCCAGCGTCACATTGCCATTCGCCTTCAGGTCTAGGAAGTCAAGTCCCAGATCGAATGGCTGCAAAGTTGTAAATCCTGGATTGAATCGAAAGCGGAAGATGGCCCCAGTCACTTCCGAACCATTCTTCACCGGTACGCCTATGTCGAGGTTATTGGTCACGCTATCGCCGTTGAAGTTACCGATTGGAGCTATGCCTGGTATCGCGACCAAGGCGTTGCGAATGATGCCAATGGCTCGGTCCACGGCTATATTACTCGCGTTTGCGCCCAGCGAATCGACGCCAGCATCCATGCGACCCGCCAAGATCCCTTGAATAACTGAGCGAAATGTCTTTGCTCCTGGGCGATCGCTCTCTAGAAAATTCAGACCATCGCGAACACTCTTGCCAAGAAATGGAATGTCCCGGTCGAGGAAATCACGTCCCAGTACCTTGTCACCCCACTCAAGGAACTTTTCCAGGCCTTCGATCATTGTTCCGAAATTGAGGAAGCTACCGCTAATCAGTTGCTCCAGCTTAAACGTTTCAACACGCAGCGAGTTGTTGGGCAGATTCTGGGAGGCTATTGGAACAGACGGATCCGCTGCGTTGGGAATCACCAAGAGACTGGTAGCGGGATCCACTCGCGGATCAAAAGTAAAATCGCTTGCCGTTAAAAACTTGCCGCCGACCTTGATGAGCGCATCGCTGGTACCTATTCCAGTCGGCAAGCTACTAACAATTCCATCGTTGTTGCCGTCTAGCGGAACGATAGCTTGGACAGTTCCGGTAAAGGTTGGTTGAATTGAAGTTGCGCGCAAGTTCGTCAGGCGAATGCGTTTGTCTGTCTCCGTTGTCGCGAGGCTGCCCGCCAACTGAAGCTCGGCCATGATGCGACCATTCTCGATGTGTAAACCCAGTGGTCCGACCACTGCGTCCAAGTCGATCGGACTGCCATGGGAAATGGGCACTCCGGCGCACGATTGGGTCGTGCTGTAACCGCTATTGGCCAGCAAGTCGATGCTCACTCGGGAAGGTGCGTCAAGGTTTGTATCGATGAAGAACCGATTCCCAATGCTTAGACCGGCTTGAGTCAGAATACCCAACGTGATGTTAAAGTTGGCGCAGGCCGTCAAGTTTATGTCCGCATCACCAGTAATAGACAGACCACCTGCGTCGGTGCTGAAGGAGACTGGCAAACTTCGTTGCACGCCACGGCTGAACGCAAACGCGAATCGAACCGATTGTCCATCGACCAGCACATCGACTACGTCAGGATGGGCAGGACTCCCCAATCGGCTGTTGAGGTATTGCTCGAAACGGGCGATCGAAGCGATGGAAACCTGACTCCCAGGTTGGCTGATCGCCGCGTCGAATTCTTGCCCTAGGTCGATCAGTTCCGACACGCTGCGATTGACGATGGGAATCGGTTTGTCAAAGATTCCGCCTCGGCCCATATCCCGTAAACGGACAACGATCAGTTCGAGAGCGGCCAAAATTTCGGTCACGCCAATGTTCTGAAATTTGGAAAAGTCGGTAAAGTTTTGGCTGACTTGCAACTGCTGAAAAACATTGCCCAGGTCGGCGAAACTCTCAACGTGTCCAGGTGCTGTCGGACCGCTCTCTCCATCAAGCGAAATAGTTGCTTGGCCTAAGTTAATAACATCACCTACTCCCGCCACAATCTTCAATCCGTCGATATCGATCATGCCGTCCAATCCAAATGCAAAGATGTTCAGTGGATTGGTGAAGAGATCTTGCACACCAATACGCTGATCATTGGTATTTGTATCGGCATCGACCAGATCAAAGCGCGCCGTCAAGTTGGCCTCGATACCTTCGTTGCCATCCTCGTCTGCTGGAGTATTTGGGTCATCAATTGGACCGTTAGCGGGGCGATCCTCTTGCAAACGCACGTCTAGAAAGCCAACTGTTCCCTGAACTTCCGGATCGTTCAATCGGACGGTGACACCCAGGCTGACAAGCGGTTGGTTAGTCGGCTGGGGCTGATCGGCTGCGGGCGGTGTATTGTCTTGAGTTGCAACCAGATAGACGCGACTGGCAAGATCCACTGGCGTACCATTGGGATTGTTCTTCGCCAAGTTGACGCCCACTGTGATTTCAAACTGCGCATCGACGATCACTTCGACCGTAGCGTTGGCGTCCAGCGACAATCCATTGGCCTTGGTGGAAAAATCCAGCGGCAGTTTGAATAATCGCGAATCAGGATCGAATGCAATGGGAAACTCAACCGCAAAGTTCGTTGTGCCCGGTGTGCCGACGAAACGTACTTTGCTGAGGATCTCTAAGCCGCTAATGCGTTCCAGTTCCGCGACCAAATCCTGAATCGACGGAATCTGAAAGGCAATTCCGTTGACGAGACTACGCAACTGCGACTGGAGGTTTCCCAATCGATGCACTTTGAAACTCGAATTCTGAGCAGGCACTGCCTGGCTACCCACTGGCAGTGTTACTTCAAACGATGCGGTGGTAACACGACTGATGGTAGCTGACACAAGTGCACCACCGGTCGCGGCGGTGAATTCGACAGTGTTATCAACTTCGATACCCGAAGTGGCCACATTCAAATTGGACAACGTAACTGTGAAACGTGAGCCAAGTGAATCGGTTTGGAGCCCTCCGATGCTCAGGACGCTCGTTGCTGTAACCTCCAGAGGTGTCGGGGCGGAATTGAGCACCTCCCCCAAGGTCTTGTTGATCAGCGGAATCTTCTTGTCC
>JANNNN010001098.1:0-5156 GCA_031398555.1 Planctomycetia bacterium
GCGATCTTCGCTTTCATGCAAAAGGACGTCCCAGCTATAAATGTCTTCAACCATTCCAAACGCGTGAAGGCGCTGATAAGGACCAAGGCCTGCACACTCAGCCTGAAACAAAGCCGCGAACCCACGACGACTGTGTTGATACGTCAAAGTTTGGGACTTCGTGCCGCGTGTCAATTCCGCCAACTCAATTCCGATACGCAAGTTGTCGTCGTCACACGGCACATCCACATTCGAAAAGCAAACAGCGAGCGTAACCTGCTGATTGGTTCCTTTTGACAATTCCGCTAGCGCGTTCATGCCTGTTGAATGCTGACAGTCGATGTTCAGGTGGTTCACGTCACATAACGATCGCACGGCGGGGTTGCGATCGCAGAACGAATCCGTCCAAACCTTACTATTCGTATCCACGAAGGTTAGCTTCATTCGATGCGTCGTATCGACGCTGTTCGCGAACAGCCCGGTCCTGACCGCTTGCAATGCAAGGTGTTCGCCCATGGACCCAGCACCGATAATAACAAGATGCACCACCGTGCTGTCATTTTCCCTGATGAGTTCGAAATCCAACGGGAATTTTCGGATCGCTTGGCGAGCTGCTGTCTCTTGTAGGTTTAGGTCACTAAAGTTGGTTTGGAATGGCCGACCGCCATTTGAATGGCCGGCAACCTCAGAATCGAGCACCCTGTGGGTCTTCAATGACTGGCGCAGCGCTTCATCGCGGAGAAGCAGTCGACAGACCAGGCGGTGCTTGTCTTTTTGTTTTGATGCTATCTGTTTGCTGAGTGCTGCAATGGCGACGTTGGTTGCATCATCTTCACACGCAGCGATCAAATATTCGGCGCGGTGAACTCGTGCCCTCCGCAATGTGCTTTCAGAACAAGCCTCACCCTCAATAATTACGATGCCCCGCCGACGAGCCTCTTCGATGCCGTGCGCACCGTTTTTCTCGATGGCGACGACAAATTTTCCTCGATCGCGTGCATCCAAGCCAAGCCGCAATCCGAGGTCTCCTAAGCCGCAAATCACAACATGTCGCCGACGCCACGGCGCATGCACGGAGAGCGCGTTTCCTTCCGCGTGAAAGAATTTTAGAACAGCCAGCGCACCCACAGTAAAGATAGATGCTAGGCCTAAGAAGCGTCCCCAGTGGAGCTGCCAGGGAACTTCCCCTTCGACGTGTGCTCCGTGGGCAACCAAAAGCTGGCATGCATGATAGATGATACTGGCTAGATCGACCGAGTGCATTTCTGAAGTTTGATCTGCGTGTTCATCTTTCGGGGTAGATCGCGCCTCTTCAGCGTGCCTCTTTTCAACGAGCCAATTTCCCCAGCCGCCCAAGCCAACTGTTGCTACCACCAGCACCGCCAATATCCACCGCAGCCACCTTGGACTTGTCTCTGATGAAGCGTGACTCGAATGACTCATTGCGTGCCTTTCCTAAATTGACCGCGTACAAAATTGTCATTAAGAGATTGTTGAAAACAAAACAAATGGACGAACAGTTAGTTTCTCAGCCGGCCAATGCGTATTGCTCAGCGCAAATTCCATTGAGCCTTGAGGGCGGATGTCTTCGATTCGCAGAGGCAGAATCGGAATCGACTTTCCAATAGCACGCTCGACTTCGCGGCGAACTTGCGGTGACTCGTTTGCGTTAGAAGAAAAGATCAGGACCATTACTTTAGAGCGATCGATCCCGTCGATTATGGACGCTCCCCATTCGGTGCCGGCTGCAATATCTCGCGGCGCAATCCAGCATCGCATGTTTCGCTCTTCTAAAACTCCCCACGCCGCATCGGCCCACGTTCGATCCTGCGACGAATGGCTAATGAAGACATGACACTTTGGCGATTTGACGGCGTACATGGTATTGTCTGGGGCTGACTAAACAGGCTTTTTGAAGAGTTTCATACCGCATCCCTACTCAGTCATTGATTAGCAACGAAGAAGCTCCAGTTAGCCAGGGATTATACATAAAACCTACGCAAGAAACATGCAGAACGGTGTTGCTAACTCACTAGAAGCGGCCTAGGCAAGACTCCCTGTCGTCACAGCAAGTATCTTGGCTAAAATGTCTAAGTTTGGGTGCACGTGAATGATAGCCAGACGCCAACACACCGCAAGTTGATTTTCTTGCCCTCCCACAGTCGACTTCGATTCATGCGAACCAACCACAAACTGGAACACGATTTCTACTTGCAAACAACCGTCGAGGTGGCTCGAAATTTGTTAGGCAAAGTCATTGTGCGGCAGCTCGTCAGTGGCCAGATATTAGCGGGGATCGTCGTTGAAACAGAAGCTTATTTGGCCGCTGATGACCCGGCCAGTCACTCCTTTCGCGGTCAGGGACGGAAAAACGCATCTATGTTCGAGCCCGCTGGAACGCTGTACGTCTACTCGATTCATGCAAAGTATTGCTTAAACGTTGTCACCGAAGCTAAAAGTCAAGGGGCCGCCGTATTGGTTCGAGCCGTGCAGCCGATTGAAGGAATCGACTCGATGCGAGAGAATCGTGGACTCTTGAATCGAAACGAACCGCTGACACGCTTGACAACAGGTCCAGCTCGGATGTGCCAAGCTTTGGCCGTCGATCGCAGCTTAGACGGCACCGACCTACTTACGAGTTCGAGCATTTGGTTTGAATCGGAACCTTCAGTAGTTACGACCCAGCCCTGGGAAGCTCGAATGAGTGCTCGTATTGGTATCTCCCAAGCCATTGATCGGCCGCTACGATGGTTCATCGACGGACACCGGTTCGTTAGCGGTCGTGCCCGAGACCATTCCCGGCGCCGCGACTGGAGCTTTAGTGTTGAGTAAGTCAGTCACCAACGCTGTGAAGCATTTTGGACGAGGAAATGTAGCTGGTTTCGTCAGAAACCGGTGCTTGTCAGCGACCACTCACTAGAATTACAGTTGGTGGTAAATGACAGTTGGTAGTATAAGAACCAGGAGGTTTTTGCGCCGCTCGCAAGTCTGATTGCTTGCAGTGACTTCGACGATGCCCTTAGCCAAGCCGGCGCAACCAGCTACGGATTGCATGCGTCTGTATTTACACGCGACATCGATCGCGTTTTCAAGTCCATTCGGCAACTCGATTTCGGCGGCGTGATCATCAATGACATGCCGAGTTTTCGCGTCGACCATATGCCCTACGGCGGAACCAAGCAAAGCGGATTGGGGCGCGAGGGGGTTCGCTTTGCAATTGAAGAAATGACAAACATTCAAACCGTCGCCATTCGAACACCTCAGGCCGACTGGCTGTAACCGTTGTGGCGGATGCTGCCAGCATCCGCATGAGATTCGCCACGTGGCGGATGCTGCCAGCATCCGCACTGACCCTAGCAGCGTCAGCGCCTATTTCTTCTCAATCTTCTTTAAAGTCTGAGGCGCAAACGCCATCAGGCGACTTGGCGTCGCGACCAGCAACCATCCATCGACGGCGATGAGATTACCCCCTTCGGCACCGCGTGTCTCCAGTCCTATGCGACGTTGCATAGGCGCCGCATCAACTGACTTGTGATCGTTCAAAGCTGTCGCGAAGACAATAATCTCGTTGGCGGTTGGCCAGTAAACCTCACCGGCAGAGATCATGCCGCGACCAAGACCCCGGGGGGTAGGAAGGGCATTCAAGCTGCCACTGCTGCTGGCTGCCGGGAAGCGCGCGTCGACTCGACCCGTTCGGCGGTCCAACCATATCAAGCGATCGCCACTGACAATCAAGTGATCCTTTGTGACCCCAAGAAGATGAACCGCATCGGCCGCTTCACTGTCATCGGTGGACCATATCAAATCACCAGTTATTGCATCGAGCGCGAAGATTTCAGGACAATCTTGAGGCGCACAGTACACCAAACCATCTCGAATCACACTCGGATTTAAATCGCGATATCGGAATCGTTCCGGGCGCGGGAAAGCTTGCTTCTCTTTTTCATGACGACGATAGCGTACCAGCCATTCGATCTGACCTGTTAAAGGGTCGAGACAGACGACGGAGCCGAGGTTGGTGTTGTAAAACAGCCGACCGCCTTCCATCGTCAACAACTGGTGGGACAGCAAGTTTGCCCGATCGGAACCTTCCACAGAACCTGTCGCAAGGGCGGGCGACTTCCAGATCAATTGACCACCGAAACGATCAAAAGCCGCAACGGAACGACGCAAGCCGACGTTGTCGCGCTTAGCAACCGGCACAAACAACTTGTCGCCTACAATCAGTGGACACCCCTCGGGCTCACTGCCACCAAAATCAAGCTGAGACAAGTGCAACGGAAATCCTTTTAGCAAACTTCCTTGTCTTTGCAAATCTAGTCCCACAATGTAACCGATCGAACCACCATCGCTGGCTTTTTCTCCATTGGCACACCCTGTCACGGGCGCGCCCATTCTTGCATATAAGCAATCGTCATAGATCGACAACGTGCCCCGAGCCGCTCCGACCATCGGATAACCCAAGGGCAACAAAGCGGCTGGCGCAATGTGGCTATCGAACAACGGCAGCGGCGGCCTCATTTCAGGCCACGGCGTACCTGTTTCCAAATCATAAGCCACGACGCGGTTCAGTTCATGGACGTAGACTCGGCCCTGGTAAACAACTGGGTGATAAGAAAGCAGCCCGACTTCTGATTCAGCCACGCGCGGCTTCGAAGCTGAAATGCGATCGCTGCTCGCGTTGTATCGTTCCAGTAAATGATTCCAAGTTGGCCAGCCACCTGGGTCAAGCCGCGCTGCACTTTGACTGTTTCGATCCGCACTCCCGCCAAACGTCGGCCATTGTTCTTCTAAATTCGGCGTTCCAGAAACCTTGATTTTGAAATGCCAAGTGGATGCAAGCTTGAGTCGATCTTGGATAAGTTCGCGATCCTCTGGCGGCAGCATATCCGCCATCGCGAGTATCCATCGATCCAAGTCCATTCGATCTTCTGAGTCGCTGATAACTGCGGCATCGATCGATCGCCTTAACAACTCGACTGCCAATTTCTGGGGCGCACTTGTTTGCCACGATTCCGCGTGCAATCGCTCGTACCAGTCTCGCATTCCACTTCGTCGCTGGTCTTCGTTCCAGTGTTCCATCACTAAAGGCCAAGCCAACGAACCACTCAAGGTTGACGCACTTATCCCTTTATCCATGCGATCCGAGAACGCAAATCGCATGCACGGGAGTTGTC
>JANNNN010000242.1:0-3191 GCA_031398555.1 Planctomycetia bacterium
CCGCTTCCCCTCCGGCTACCATGGCGGACGTCAATCTAACCTCAATGTTAGTTGTGTCTACTGGAAAATGAAGACGTCCTTCGCGGGACTTGAACGGTTGTGCTTGATCCAATCGAGCGAGAACATGTAACTGCTGTATTAAGTGCTCGGCGACGTTCTTGCTCATCACACAGTAGGAAGATAGCTGGCCGTCGACTCGGAAACGCACCTCGTACTCTTCCTGTGAAATTGGATCTATGTGAACATCCGTTGCGCGAAGGCTACTGGCTCTTGTGATCAGATCGATTGCCGGAATCTCGGTCACTTTTGAACGCTGATAATTTTCATCAATTTCGGACAATCGAGGTCGATCGGGGCTGAGATCGGTACGGATCACCATAACCGGTCTAGAAACATGCGTGATAACGCGTTCAACGTTCTTGCCAAGCGGTTGCCGCGAAAACCCGTTGCGCCCATTGGTTCCCATCACGATTAGATCAATGCCGTTGCAATGCGAGTACTCTCCTAGTTGCTCTGAAATGGTGCCACGCAGGACAGATCGTTTGATATCCAGCGAGTTTTCTTGGCTGGGCATGAGTGTCGTGAACAGTTGCTCTTCGGCTTTTCGAAACGAGGTTTCGTTCGAATTCGAATCGATCACGTGAACCAAGTGAACTTTCGCGTCAAACTGCCGGCCCAGGTCACAGGCGTGATCCAGTGCCACTTCACTGTTCTTGGTGAAATCAACCGGTACGAGAATACTTCGAATCGCCACAAGAATGCTCCAAAAGATGCAAGGAAGTAGTCAGTGTCGATCCTATTAAATTGCATCTTCGAAAAGAAAGCAATTAGAAGTCGCCGCGGATTATTGAATTCAATCAAAGCGTGCACAAACGCACTAAAGGCGCGGTTGTGCACAATGGAAAACTAGACTTTTTCTAGCTTCGTTACTCTACCCGTTGCTACCCATTCGGCGACAAAGATGTTACCGGCGCTATCAAAGCAGGCATCGTGTGGATGAACGAATTTACCGTCGAGCCACTTGGATTCGTCTCCACGAATTTCTTTTCCGGCTTTGATACGCTCGACGTCCGCTCCCAACTGAGCGACGACTTTGTTTTGTTTGTCGAGGATCGAAACTCGAGCAACCAGTTCAGGGACGAGCATCAAGTCGCCGCGAGTGTCGATGTTTGCAGGCAGCCCAAAGCCTTCGATGGTATCGATGTAAGATCCATCCAGCTTGAAACGTTGCAATGTGTTGTGAGCTCGATCGGTGACGACTAAAACCGGTTCAGTGTTTCGTTCGTCGATCCAAATGCCGTGCGGTGTGTTGAATTTGCCTTTACCTTCTCCCTCGCCGCCAAAACAGCTCAGCCATTTGCCGCTGGCGTCATAGCGATGAATTTGGAACGCACCATAACCGTCGGCTAAAAAGAAGCCACCATCTTTGAGGAATGCGAAATTCGTGGGCATGAAACGATCGCGGCCCCAAATCTTCTTGGGTGAATCGGCTTCACCCTCGGCGTATTTGCCGCTGGCCATAGGCGCGTATTGCTGCCACACTGTTTCCCCTGTCAACGTCATCTTTGCAAAGCTCTTGACTTGCTGATAACCCGTCACGTAGAGGAACTCCTCGGAGCCTTCTTGGCGAACTTCGATACCGTGACCGCCGCCTTGAAACTGCGAGCCAAAAGCGCGAATAAACTTTCCCGTCGAATCGAAAACGAAAATCGACGGATGTTGCTTCAGTTTTTCGTTGCCTTCGTGGATCACGTAGAGGTTTTGCGCTTTGTCGATCGCCACATTGTGAGTTGTTTGCCAAGTGTATTTATCGGGAAGCTGCGGCCATTGATGACGTACACGGTATTTGAAGTCGCCCTCGCCAGTGAAAACTTCCGATTGCGTCTTGCTGGCAGTGACGATTCGCGGCGCAGCCATACACGCTGCAGTTGCGAATGTCATGCCGACGAACTTGCGTCGACCTATTCCCCGCGATTGCTTGTTGGATTGGTGGGACATGTTGATTCTCACTAAAAATGAATTGCCTACCCTACTCATACGGTTCTGCCATCGATAAAACCAACGTACAAATCGCGTATGCCCTACCGAATATGATAGCAAACTTCAAACTGCAAGTCGCAACCTATGAAAGCTCTCGTAAAAAGCAAGTCAGAACCTGGTCTTTGGCTAGAGGACATTCCGGAGCCGAAGGTGGGAATAAACGATGTGCTGATCCAAGTCGATCGGACGGGCATTTGTGGAACTGACATGCATATTTACAAGTGGGACGCTTGGGCTTCGAAGACGATTCCAGTTCCAATGGCCGTGGGGCACGAGTTTGTTGGCGAAGTGCTAGAGGTTGGTTCCAACGTCAACGATTTTCACCCCGGCGAAATTGTCAGCGGTGAAGGGCACGTCGTTTGTGGCCGCTGCCGTAACTGCTTGGCAGGAAGACGGCATCTGTGCGCCGTGACCGAGGGTATTGGCGTCAATCGTCCGGGCGCCTTCGCGGAGTACATTTCGCTGCCTATGACAAACGTCTGGCACCATCATCAAGACGTCGATCGCGACGTAGCATCGATTTTTGATCCCTTTGGTAACGCGGTCCACACGGCACTTTCTTTTCCTGTTTTGGGCGAAGATGTTCTCATCACGGGCGCCGGTCCGATCGGTTGCATGGCGGCAGCGATTGCTAAGTTCGCTGGGGCCCGCTTCATTGTTGTGACAGATGTGAATCCCTGGCGACTCGATTTGGCCAAGCGTATGGGCGCAACTTTGGCGGTCGATGTGCGACACCAAGATTTACATGACGTTCAAAAAACGCTGGGTATGACCGAAGGCTTTGACATCGGCTTGGAAATGTCCGGCAATCCTGATGCGTTTCGTAGTATGCTCGACAACATGGCTCATGGCGGCAAGATAGCGATGCTAGGAATTCCGACCGAACAGATTGCGATCGACTGGAATCAAGTTGTCTTCAACATGCTGACGATCAAAGGCATCTACGGGCGCGAGATGTATGAGACTTGGTACAAGATGACGGTGATGATCCAGAGCGGGCTGAACATCGCGCCGGTCATCACGCACCGCTTCGGCGCGGATGAATTTCAGCGCGGGTTTGAAGCGATGAAATCGGGGGAGAGCGGGAAGGTGATATTGGATTGGAAAGTTTTCCGCTGAAGTTACCAGACTGCTCTTATTGGCAGGGTGCC
>JANNNN010001192.1:0-15514 GCA_031398555.1 Planctomycetia bacterium
GCATCGCAATGCGCTTACCAGTATCCAGCACACTCTTCGGCGAGACCATCGTGTACACAACCAGACTCGTGAACAGCAGCAACACAACTCCGATCAGTTTGATCAAGCGGCTTGTGTCCACCGTCGTCGAAGGATCCTGTCCGCCAATAAATCTTGCCGCACGATAAGTAATCGCTGACATGATTCCACGCGGCACTCCGTTTTCCTGCATCTGGTCGAGTTCAAGCCAAGATATCAAGCCGTTCTTAAATTCCGGTAGCAAGTGCTCGATTCGCTTGGCGGCATAGGCTGGATTGATTCGCTGGAAGAGAAGTGGTATCAACTGCGTGGCTAGCCACCAAGCGGTGCCGACGACGGCCGAGATCCAGAACAGCCAACGCCCAAGACTCGACAATGGTGCGAGCCAATGGTCCACAACACATGCCAGCAGCCACAGAGCAAACACGGCTGCGATCCATGCAAAAACTTGAATGCATAGGTCCAGGAATTTTATAAATTTGGCTGTTTTACGAATATGCGTATGCAGCACCGCCCGAACTTCGTCATTTGTAACGCGCGGTGCCGCGGTGCCGGCGACTTGAGTAGGAGAAGAACTCATGCTGTTTCGATTCGAGCGAATGATCCGAGCGAGAAAAGCGTCTACTTCATTATAGACGCCACTTTTCAGCCGTGGTTCCGCAACCTCCCCTGGCCAACGCTCCCAGCGTCGGAAATCCTGTTTGGGAACGCTATATCGCCCCTGAATGACCATTCAATCGTTATATTAGTGCAAACCCGCCGACACTTGGCCACTTAGGAAAATACCTTGCAAGCGACTCGAACTACAGAAATCGTCCATCTCCACCCTCGCGATTCAGTGGTCATCGCTTTAAAAAATTTCGCGGCTGGACAACAAATCACCGTCGCTGACCGAGTTGTTACGCTCCGCGATGCGATCCCGGCCGGTCACAAAATCGCCCTCCGCGAAGTCGCCATCGGACAGCCAGTCATCAAATTCGGCTGGGCCATCGGTACAGCAACTGCGAAGATCGATCCCGGACAACATGTCCACACGCATAACCTTCGCGACAACCACACGATCGACCTTGAAGCGATTTCGACTGAGATTCCCGATGATCCAGAGCCAATCGGCGACTTTACCTTTCAAGGTTTTCGGAGACCTTCGGGCAAAGTTGGAACGCGCAATTACTTGGCCGTGATCAGCAACGTGAACTGCTCGGCGTCCGTCGCTCGGATGATTGCCAAACGCTTTGATGAACAGACGTTGGCTGCATTTCCGAATGTAGATGGAGTTATTTCGTTTCGGCACGAAGCGGGTTGCGCAATGGCATTTGACGGCATTCGGCATCGGATGCTTTCGCAAGTGCTCGGTGGTATCGCGCGGCATCCAAACATCGGCGGCTATCTGCTGGTCGGTCTTGGCTGCGAACAAGGAACGCTCGACCACTTAGTCAAGTCTCAGAAGCTTCACCAACTGCAACTGCCCGGCTCTAACTCAGCGGATGAAAACGAATTGCCCGTGCTTTCGATTCAGTCGATTGGCGGTACGCGAAAGACCGTGGAACGTGGAGTCGAAATAGTCGCCAAGATGTTGCCTCAAGTGAACGCAGCCCGGCGCAGTGAAGTATCGGCCAGCCACTTAGTGTTAGGCCTAGAGTGTGGCGGCTCGGACGGTTACTCGGGCATCACTGCCAACCCTGCTCTCGGTGCTGCTGCTGATCGCTTGGTCGCTTGCGGGGGAACCGCTATCTTGTCAGAGACGCCTGAGATTTACGGCGCCGAGCACTTGCTCACGCGTCGAGCCCGCACACGAGAGGTTGCTGAAAAACTGCTTGAGCGTATCGAATGGTGGAAGCGATACTGTGGCAACTATGGCGAAGAGATGGACAGTAACCCGTCGGTCGGTAACAAAGCCGGTGGCTTGACGACCATCGCTGAAAAATCTCTGGGAGCAGTTGCGAAAGGCGGAACAACGGCGTTCGAAGCGTTTTACGAATACGCAGCGCCGATTGAGCGCGCGGGCTTCGTTGTAATGGACAGCCCTGGCTACGACCCAGCCAGTGTGACGGGACTTGCCGCCAGCGGTGCCAATTTGATCGCCTTCACCACCGGTCGCGGTAGTTGCTTTGGATTCAAGCCTGTACCAAGTTTTAAGATCGCTTCGAACTCCAGTCTGTTTCATCGTATGCGTGAAGACATGGACTTCAACGCTGGTGAAGTGCTCGAAGGCAAGAGCATCCAGGAAGTCGGCCATGAGATGTTTCGGCGTTTGCTCGCGACAGCCAGCGGCGAGAAGACTTGCAGTGAAGAGCTTGGAATCGGCGACGAAGAGTTTGTTCCATGGTTGGTCGGACCCGTGATGTAGCTTGGGACCAGTTGTCCCGAGCTGATCCGAATTTGCGATTATACATAGGTTTTGCAGTCTCCTAAACTGCCGGGTGCGACGTTTTGTATTGAGTGGGTCGCTTCTGCCGGATGCGACCAAGAATTGTCATCCAGTCATGGCGACGAGCCAAAAGAGATCGCCTTAACGCTTCTTCCAAGGATTGCGTCACAGCGCGGATTTCTCCACCGAGTCTCCCTGGCTGCATGGTCACACTCGGCAAGTGCAACCCACTTAAGCACCGTCTCTGCGATGTCCATTGAATGACAGTTGGCTTACATCAAATCGCCGAGCTGCTGTCGAAGCTGACGCATGACTCGGCTGCGGGCTTGACGAACACTGGCACTCGATAGCCCTAGTTCGGCGGCGACGGCATTGGTTGCGATGCCTTCCCTTAGGGAATAATAATCTCTTATGCGCCGGATGGACTTTTTGTCAGTGGGATAAACACTAGCATGCGAAGTGTTTTTTATCGACTTGCACTCGCTCAACTCCCAAACGATAAACCTATTGTGCTGAGCTAATACATCCATTGCTTTCGCCGCTACGCGGCTAGGTTTCGCACTGGCGAGTCTGCTGCGGGCTCACGCCCACAGCTAAATGCTTACACCGCTACGCGGCTTAACACCCAGCCTTGACCTCAGTTCTTCGGATGCCAAATTATATGGCACTGGGCGCTAGCTGCGGGCCCTGCATCCCTTCAAGCCATGTAAGGCCCAAGGCTAACGCTGTCGGCTCACTAAGTCCAATTGCCCAACGGTGAATAAATAGCGTGCGCCGCGAAACCCTTGGACGAGCTGAGTGTTTCAATTTGGATCGACGACGTGTTGCCCACAGGCTGCCTCTGCGAAACTTGAATAATTTTGAACTTAGACCGCTGGATAGGTGCATGGCGCTGCAATTCCAGTTATGTTGGAACGGGATTCTTCTTGTACTTTCTAAGAAGTTGCATGTTTCGTATGGCCTGTATCTGCACGAATTACTGTCAAAAGCGTCCTGCGGCTTCGTTGCGTTATTTTAATTTCACAGGCTGGAAGCCTATGCTACTTGCTGTCTTCGTCTGTTGTTTTCCTGGGCTGACGCTGGCCGTTGATTTCGCAGAAGCTCGTGGGAAATTCTTTACGGGACGATACGACGAGTGCATTGAACTGACTCGCAGCGAAGTCGACAAAGGCATCTGGAATGACTTTTGGTCGCGCCAGTTGATGCAAGCCCTCATGACTGTGGGGCGGTACGAGGAAGCTCGCGATGTCTACAAATCGGTGGAAACGAAGTTCGCGACGAGCCTGCCGCTCAGAGTTCTAGCCGCGCAAGCCTATCGGTTCAGCGGCGAGCCTGAAAAAGGCAGTAAGCTGATGGATGAAATCCCAGCGATGATTCAAGCGGCGCCATGGCGATTCTCCGACCGCGACAACATGCTGGCTTTTGGCAAGATACTCCTAGCCGATGGCGAGGATGCTCGTGTTGTTTTGGATGCCTTCTACGACCGAGCGCTGAAGAGCGATCCGAAATACGTTGAAGCCCTGGTCGCGATCGGCGAACTGGCGATCGACAAAAGCGATTATCAAGAAGCCGTAAAGTCGCTGACTCGAGCTGCCGAGCTGCGTCCTGAGGATCCGCAAATTCGTTTTCTACTGGCCAAAGCGTGGTCTTCGTCCGATTCTGAAAAGGCAACGAAGTTTCTGCAAGAGGCCGTGGACCTCAACCCAAAGCACATTGATTCACTGTTGATGCAAGCTGAGCATTATGTTGACTCAGAAGCGTACGAAGAGGCTGAATCGGTGTTGGAATCGATACTGAAAGTGAATCCGCACCAACCTGAGGCCTGGGCACTGCGCGCCGCGATGGCGCATCTAACTGGACACTATAAAGAGGAAGGCGAGCATCGCACGTCAGCGCTGGCAAAGTGGCAAGTCAACCCAACGGTGGATTACTTGATCGGTAAGAAACTGTCGCAACATTATCGTTTCGCCGAAGGAGTGAACTACCAACGGCGTTCACTGAAACTCAATCCAAACTACTTGCCAGCCAAATTTCAGCTCGCACAAGATCTGCTGCGAGTGGGTCGCGATGACGAAGGTTGGTCGATCGTGGATCAAGTCGGCGCGGCTGATAAGTACAACGTGGTTGCCTTTAATCTTAAAACGCTGCAGGAACGACTGGCAAAATTTGCGACGATCGAAGCGGATGGCTTGATCATTCGAATGGACGCCCGCGAAGCGAAAATTTACGGCGATCGCGTTTTTGACTTACTGCGACGGGCGAAGAAGACGATTTCCGCCAAGTACGAATTGGAACTGACGGAACCTGTGACAGTCGAAATCTTCCCGCAGCAAAGCGATTTCGCAATTCGCACCTTTGGTTTACCAGGGGGCGCGGGTTTCTTAGGTGTATGTTTTGGCAAATTAATTACGGCCAACAGTCCAGCATCGCAAGGCGAGTCCCCATCAAACTGGGAAAGTGTTCTATGGCATGAGTTTTGTCACGTGATCACACTTCAGAAAACAAACAATCGAATGCCGCGTTGGTTGAGCGAAGGAATTTCTGTTTACGAAGAATTAGAAGCAAACCCGAGCTGGGGCCAACGATTAAATCCGCTGTACAAGAAGATGCTTCAAGGCGCAGACTTCGTACCCCTGTCGAAGTTGAGCGGTGCGTTTTTGCAACCCAAGAGCGGCGTGCATCTGCAATTCGCGTACTTTGAATCGTCGCTAGCGGTGCGATATTTGATCGACACACATGGCTTGCCACTGCTGCGCAAGTTGCTGGTCGATCTAGGTATGGGAGTGCCCATCGAAGAGGCTTTCGCTCGACGGTACGGCGATACTGTGGCACTCGATGAGAGCTTTGCAAGCTACGTTAAAAAAATAGCTGATGAGTTTTCGCCGACTACCGATTTTAGCTCGGAGGGTTTGCCTCGACGTGCAGTGGTGGCCGAGTTAAAAGAAGTTCTGACTGCGAAGCCAAACAGCTATGGAGCCCAGTTGTTGCTCGTAAATCAGTTAGTCTCCGATGAGAATTGGAAAGAAGCCCAGGAAGCGGTTCAGCGTCTGTTAACTTTGTATCCAGACGATGCTGAGACGGGAGGCGGCATCGCGATGGCGGCAAAGATCGCTCGTGAGTTGGATGACAAGGAATTGGAGTTAAGTTCATTGACGCGACTGACGAAATTGTCGAGCGACAATGTACCGGCTCTACTGCGATTGATTCAAATTTACCGTGAGAGCGAGGCGTGGGATAAGCTACAAGAAGTGGCTGGGCAATTATTGGCTGTGCAACCATTAATAACGACAGGTCATGAAGCTTGGATCGAAGCGGTCGAAAAGTTAGGCAAACCTGCTGAAGGTACGTCGGCACTAAAGGCACTACAGCAGCTTGATCCGCTGGATCCGGCGGATTTGCATTACCGGCTGGCGAGGGGCTTGTTTGCTGCCCAACAATTAGAGGAAGCCCGACGTGAAGTGCTGTTTGCGTTGGAAGAGACGCCGCGTTATCGAGAGGCTCAAGAATTGCTTTTGGCGATTTCTGAGGCTCGGCGAACAGTTAGTAAAACAGATGCGGTAGAGACCTTACAAATCGCTGCACCCGATTTGGATGGAAGCCCGCCCGAGCCTGAATCACGGAGGGACGACAAGTGAAGATCAAATACTGCGTTATTGCGTTCGCGCTGTTACTGCTGTGCTCAGTCACTTTCGCCTTGCAGAGACAGGGTTGGGGACGTGGCGGGTATAGAAGCGCGGACAGTAGAAATGGCGTTCCGGTTTGGGAGAGCAATCAGAATTTTCAATACGATGTATTTACCTTTGCGAGAGTCATATACAGCGAGGGCTATAACGGTGGCTGGCGCGGTGGCGGAGGAGATTGGTCAACCGATTATCCCGATGCGGATCTCAATTTTTCCTTGCGGCTTCAGCAATTGACTTCGCTGAAGGTGAATCCGTACCCTGTCCAACTCGAACTAACCGATCCGCGTTTATTCGACTATCCGTTTCTGTACATGATCGAACCTGGCGGAATTGCTCTATCCACTCCTGAAGCTGAAGCGTTGCGAAAGTACTGCAATAACGGTGGCTTTATGATGGTCGACGATTTTTGGGGAGATAGACAATGGCGCGACTTTGAAATGGCGATGGAGCAGGTTTTCCCTGATCGCAAATGGGAAGAGGTCCCACTCGACCATGAGATTTTTAGGATCGTCTACACCTTAAAGGAAAAACCACAGGTTCCTTCTATCCATAGCTGGTATCCCGGTGGCCCAACTTACGAGGAACGCCACGGCCCCGGAGTGGAGACGCCCCACTATCGCGCGATTTTTGACGACGACCGACGCATTATGGTTTTCATCTGCCACAACACAGACCTTGGCGATGGCTGGGAACGTGAAGGCGAGAACCGTGAGTACTTTGCAGAATTCTCGGTCAAGAAATCATATCCGCTTGGTATCAACATCGTGACTTACGCCATGACCCACTAGTGCTTGTTTCAATAAGGGTTACCCCTTCCCGACAATGCCTAGATATTTGCAATTTAACTTGGCTCTAAAGGATTAGCCCCCTTCTGAGGCAAGCCCTAAAGAAAAGGAACTGCGAGTGAGCATCGAGCTACTCTCTGACGAGCAAGAACAACAAGTTGTCGAGCATTTGCGAGCTAGTCGCGTGCGTATTGATAAGGAACTATCCAAAACGATCGTTGGACAGAAGGATGTCGTTCAGCAATTGTTAATCAGTCTGCTGGCCGGCGGTCATTGCTTGATCACGGGAGCTCCTGGACTGGCAAAGACTTTGCTAGTCCGCAGCGTGGCCAGAATTTTCCATTTGAATTTCCAGCGAATTCAGTTCACGCCCGACTTGATGCCTTCAGACATCACCGGTACCGAAATTCTTGAACAGCGCAGCGATGGCCGCCGCGAGATGATGTTCGTGAAGGGACCCATCTTTGCCAACGTGATTTTAGCGGACGAAATCAACCGTACACCGCCGAAAACGCAAGCGTCGTTACTGGAAGCGATGCAAGAACATCAGGTTACAGTCGCTGGCAAGCGTTATGTGCTCGAAGAGCCATTCTTTGTACTTGCGACCCAGAATCCGATTGAGATGGAAGGCACCTATCCCCTGCCTGAAGCCCAATTGGACCGTTTCATGTTCAACGTGCTGATCGATTACTTGCCGCACAACGAAGAGTTGGATGTGGTAATGCAGACGACTTCACGTCGGGCTGAAGAAATTGAGACTCTGTTCACCGGTGAAGATATTCTCAAGTTTCAAGAAGTTGTGCGGCGTGTTCCTATAGCTCGTGAGACGGCTGACTATGCAGTCCGTTTGGTCGAAGCGACTCGGCCTGGACGACCTGAAGCAACTGACTTTGTAAACAATTGGGTTAGTTGGGGTGCCGGGTTACGTGCAGCTCAGACGCTAGTGCTGGGCGCGAAGGCGCGCGCGTTGCTCGAAGGCCGTTCGCATGCTGCGATCGAAGATATTCGTGCGCTGGCACCGCCTACTTTGAGGCATCGTGTGTTGCTGAATTACAAGGCTGAAGCGGAAGGTGTTTCAGTTGAAGACTGTATTCGGGCACTATTAGAAAAAATCTCGGCCTGATCGGACGGGGTGGGAAAAAATTTATAGCGGGGAAACGTAGCTGGCTTCGTTAGAAACCGGACGGATTTGTAAATCAATTTCGGTACAGCCGGTTTCTCACGAAACCAGCTACGGATTTTTTTCGCGCTGATCATTTTTCGCGACGTTCAACATAATGCTTTTACGATTCAACTAAGTGTAAGTTTATATGTCCAATTCGAATTCAGACCGTTTTGCAGCGACGAGGCGTACGTTTATCGATGCTTCGTCGATTATGCAGATCAAGAACCTGACGATGCGGGCAAAATCGATTGTCGAAGGGTTCGCGAACGGGCTTCATCGCAGTCCTGTACACGGTTTTTCCGTGGAGTTCTCGGAGTATCGACCTTATGTTTTAGGGGACGATCCGCGAGGCATCGACTGGAAACTGTTGGCGCGTTCGGATCGCTACTACGTCAAGCAATACGAAGACGAGACGAATCGCCGTTGTTACATTGCCGTCGATCAGAGCCAGTCGATGGACTATGGTTCAGTGGGTTACACAAAAGCTCAATATGCTCAAACCATAGCGGCTACTTTTGCTTATTATTTAACTCTGCAGCGCGATGCGGTCGGCGTGATGACGTGCGGTACAGCATCCGCTGATTTTCTTCCGCCACGACATCGACCGGGACATTTGCAGCAGCTGATGCGATTGCTGTCACTGGAGAGTCGTGGAACGCAATCCAAGCTAGGCGAGTCCCTATCGCAGTTGGCTGGGCTTTCGCGGAGACGCGGGTTAGTGGTACTGATTTCGGATTTGTTGACTGACCCAGAGTCGCTTGCGCAGCCGCTCGGTTATTTGCGCGGTCGCGGACACGAAGTGCTAGTTATTCGAGTCCTTGATCCGAGCGAGATTACGTTGGATTTCAAGCAGAGCACGATGCTTGTTGACGCGGAGAGCGGTCGCGAAATGTATATCGATCCCGAAGCGGCGCGGCGGGAGTATCAGAGTCGATTTCGCGCCCACGAGGCGCAAATGATTGACATCTGCCATCGTCGTTCGGCGCGACTGGTGACCATCACCACGGATGAACCGCCCGAGTCAGCCCTGCTAGAGCTGATCAACCGCCGCGCGACGATTGCTTCGGAGCTCAGTGCGCCCAAGCAAGGACGCCACGGACCTTTAATGTCGTCAGGCTTAAACGCAAGCGCCAGTGGAGGCTGATATGGGTCTACTTGCTCCTTTATATGCGTTAGCTGCGTTGGCCGTCATTGGGCCAATCATCTTTCATTTGATCAAACGCCAGCCGACTGGGCAGCAACGCTTCAGTTCGCTAATGTTTCTTTCGCCATCACCACCGAGATTAACACGCCGCAGTCGTTTGGATAATATCCTCCTGTTGCTGTTGCGTGCGCTGGCGATCTTGTTGATCACTGCGGCCTTTGCAAGGCCGTTCTTTCGCCAAGAGAGTTTGTTGGATCGAGAACTTGACGGAAGAAACATAGCAGTCCTAATCGATACTAGTGCAAGTATGCAGCGAGTTGATGTTTGGGAAAGCGCCAGGGATCAAGCGAACAAGTTAATCGATTCGCTCTCACCGGCTGATCGAATTTCGCTGTACACCGTGGACGACGCGTTGCATCCGATCGTGGCCTTTGATATAGAGCGAAAAACCGATGCCGCGAATCAGCAGAAAGCCGTCCGCGTAGCGGTAGCCAGTTTGAAACCCACATGGCGAGGTTCAAAAGTCGCCGAAGGTCTGCGATCGCTAACGGATCTATTTCAAGCAGCGTCGATTACTGGAAAGATCGATGCCGCGTCACAGAATGAGCTAGTTTTTATTAGCGACCTCCACGTGAACTGCGGTGTTGAATCGTTGCAAGGTTACCCGTGGCCAGAAGCCGTTCGGCTGGATGTACGACAGGTCCGCCCAAAACAGCCTGGAAATGCTCGAGCTAGTTTGAGGGCCAAAGACGAAGATTCAAAAGAGGAGGAAGAACGGCTAAAAGTTCGCGTTGAAAACAACTCAGATTCTGCTCAGCAATCTTTTGAACTGAAATGGATGGCCGGTAATACGCCTGTTGCTGGTGCTCAGACAACTTTGCAAGTTCCACCCGGACAAGTGCGAATGATTCCGGTTCCAACTCAGCCGCCTAACGCCGATCGCCTAGAATTAAGCGGTGATAGCTGGGCTGGGGACAATGCAATGTTTGTTGCCAAACCTCTGCCCAAGCGCGCGAGCATTGCATTTGTTGGCGAGCAATCGAAGAATAAGGAAACCGATCTGGCCTATTTTCTTGAGCAAGCACCACTCAGTACGGGTTGGGTCAGACGCACAGTTGAGCGAATCGCTCAGGATGAGTTGGCCGCAATGCTAACTGCAAACAGTACCGCAGATCTGACAAGCGGAGAGAAGTTGCAAGCGGTCATTGTCGAGCCTCCATTCAACGAGGCCAATGCTAAAGCGCTGCGAGAGTTTGCGAGCAAAGGTGGTTGCGTGCTTGCTTGTTTAGCGCGACCCGTAACAGACACGAATGCAATTGAACAATCGATCGCGAACTTGCTTGACAACGAACAAGTCACAATATCGGAAGCGGTGACGAAAGACTTCGCTCTATTAAGCGCAATCGACTATACGAGTCCTGTCTTCAAGCCCTTTGCAGATCCAAGATTCAATGATTTTAGTAAGATCCGGATTTGGACGCACCGACGATTAGAATTTAAGCCAAGGGCGGATTCGTCGAACTTAATACAAACGGTTGCCGGTCTCGATGACGGCTCAGCTTGGCTGCTACGAAATCCGATTAGCAATGGAAATGTATGGATCATGACCAGCGGTTGGCAACCCGCATCGAGTCAGTTCGGTCTGTCTAGTAAGTTTGTACCGATTCTGCTGGGGATACTCGATCCGACCGGCAAGTCGCTGAATACGCAGCTTGTTTATTTCGTCGGTGACTCGATACCGGTGGACGATTTGCCTGACTTGGCGGTTAGCAAAGCGGATGGTTCACCGGTTGCGGTTGAAGCGAGCGGCGGCGCAATTCAACTTGATGCGCCGGGACTTTATAGCTTGCAATCAGCTGGTATACGGCGACAGGTTGCGGTACAGGTTCCGAGCAGCGAAGTTCAATTGACGCCCCTGGATGTTGATGTTTTTGACCAGTACGGGGTTGAGATGGGTAAACTCAAGTCGGACGCAGAGCGAAAACAATCGGCCAGGCAGCTTCAGGCTATTGAGCTGGAACAAAAGCAACGCGTATGGCAATGGCTACTACTGGCAGGGTTATTGGTGCTGGCACTTGAAACGGTGCTCGCAGGCTTGTTCGCACGGAAATCATCCCAAAGTAATGTGAGGGTCGAGCCACAAACGGCAGGATAATAACTATGGATACTCGGCTTCAACATCGTCTGTATTTGGTTGCAAAACGACTCTACATGTTTCAACTCGGCTGGAGCCTGGCCGCCCTTTGGTTGTTGGCGGTTTTGGTCGGTTGGGGCCTCCTGCAAGTAGCTCAGCAAAGCGGATTGCCTAGAAACACGGTTTGGATTTGGCTGAGTGTCACGGCAGTGGCGAGTTTGATTACGATGCTGCTTCTAAGAAATCAGTATCGGGATTTGACTCAGATTGCGTCGCGAGTGGAAGAGCAGTTTCCAGCCCTCAATCAACGTCTAATCACCGCAGTCAGTCTTCGTCCGAATGCACCGGGCGGTAAATTTGGTTACTTGCAACGGTCGGTGATCTCAGAAGCGATCCGTCATGATTTCTCAAGTGGTTGGTATTCGATTGTTCCTTCAAATCGGATGGCGATTTCATGGTGCAGCAATTTGTTAGGCCTGGGTTGCTTGGCTGTGATGGCGATTGCCTTGCTGACTGCGCCGAGTAAATCGACTTCTGTAGCCACCGTGGACGCCGAAGTGATCGCGAAAAGCGAATTGCCGATCATCCTTCCTGGCAATACTTCGGTTGAACGTGGTTCGAGCGTTATTGTGACGGCTAAGTTTGAAAAGAAGATGCCTGATGAGGTTTGGTTGGCACATACGTCGAGCGCTGGCGATGTGCGTTTGCCAATGAAGCGGTCGCTGAACGACCCTATCTTTGCGGCTTATATGTACGATGTAAAAGAACCGCTGAAATATCGTGTTGATTACGACGGAAAGAAATCGGAGAACTACGAGATCACAGTTTTCGAATATCCAGCGATGGTACGAGCGGACGCGAAACTGGAGTATCCAGGCTACACAGGTCTAGACGCCAAAACGATAGCGGACACACGTCGAGTTTCGGTAGCGGTGGGAACGAAGCTGACTTGGCAAATCTACTTGAACAAGGCGGTGGCTGCGGCAGAGTTGGTCGAGAGCGATACGCCTGAATCGGAAGCGACGACGATCAAACTGGTGACTTCAGGTGAGCAAGCGGCTCTAGTCGAAGGATCGCTAGAGCTTATGGAATCCAAGTCTTGGAAGCTGCGATTGGTGGATCAAGATGGTCGCAAAAACCAACAAGAAGTGACTCTGCGCGCCAAAGCACTGCCCAACGAGGCCGCCAAAATAAAACTGGTATCGGGTGGCGACGTGCAGGTTTCGCCCCTTCAAGAGTTTGATGTGGGCGCCAAGATCAATGATGACTTTGGGGTAGAGAGTGCCGGGATTGGTTATCAGTTCGCTGGCGGCGATATGGTTGAAATTACCTCAGAGAGCGCTAAAGCGGGCAAGGAAGTTAAGCTTTCGAATCTGATTGATATGGAATCGCTAAAAGCGGAAACGAATCAGTTGTTGTCGTATTACGTTTGGGCCGACGAACGGGATGAAACTGGAGAGTTGCGGCGTTCGGTAAGCGACATTTTCTTTGCTGAAGTGCGACCGCTCGAAGAAATTTTCCGCCAAGGGGAACAACCAACCGATGAGCAGCAACAACAGCAACAGCAGCAACAACAACAGCAACAAGGGAGTGAGGAGACTGAAGAACTACTAGAGCTGCAGAAACAGATCATTGCAGGCACTTGGAATGTCGCACGCACGGCCAGAGGCAATCAATTGCCTGATAAGGCACGTGAGGATCTTGAGCTTTTAGCGGATTCGCAGACTTCGGCGATAGAAAAATTGTCTGAGCAGGCGCAAGAATCTACTGTTCCCGGCGCGGAGGTGTTCATTGAGAATGCGGCCCAGCACATGCAGCAAGCTTCTGAGCAACTGATCGCATCTGGCACTTCACTGAAAAAGATGGATGTTCAAAAGGCTCTAGGGCATGAACAAGCAGCCTATCAAGAATTGCTGCGTTTACAGAGTCGCGAACATGAAGTGGTGCAATCGCAACAATCGCAGAGTCAACAGCAACAGCGTTCGAAACGTCAGCAAGCTCGTCAACAGCAACTCAGTCAACTTGAATTGAAGAACCAAGAGAATCGTTACGAGAGCGAACGCCAAGCTCAAGAACAGCAAACTGAAGAGCAGAGTGCGATGCGACAAGTCATCAGTCGGCTCCGCGAATTAGCGGCTCGTCAAGAAGATCTCAACGAGCAACTGCGCGAAGTCGAAGCGGCTTTGCAAATAGCGAAGACGGAAAAGGAACGCGAGGAATTGCAACGACAGCTAGAGCGATTGCGAGAGCAACAGCAACAGATGCTGCAAGATAGCGACGAATTGCAAGAGAAAATGGCCAGCCAAGCAAACTCTGAAGCAATGCAATCGGCGCAGCAGCAGATGGAGGAGACTCGCGAAAATCTGCAGCAGTCGGCAGGAGCGTTAAATAAGGGCAATACAAGTCAAGCCTTGTCGTCGGGAACACGGGCTGAACAACAACTGAATCAAATGCAAGATGAAATGCGCCAGCAAGCTGCCAATCAGTTCTCTGAAACCATGCAAGAGATGAAGCAAGAGGCGACGGAGATCCAACAGCGTCAGCAGGAGATCGTCGACAAGATGAGTGAGTCGGAGTCGAAACCGAGCGCAGGACTGCGATCTGGCGAGGAGCAGTTCGTCCCTCAACAACAACTCAAGGAACAGCGTAAACAGGTTGAAAAATTGCTTGAAAACATGGAGCAGACGGTGCAGCAGGCGGAAGACGCCGAGCCACTGTTGGCTCAGCGTTTGTATGACACCTATCGCAAAGCCCAGCAGCAGAAAATTGAAGATCGAATCCAACTGACTGAACAACTACTAGAACGCAATTTAGAACCACAGGCTCGCGAACAAGCGGGTCAATCGCTCAAAGATATTTCTGAACTGCGGAAAGAAGTTGATAAAGCGGCTGAGGCAGTGCTGGGCAGCGAAGTCGATTCGTTGCGGTTGGCTCTGAATCAGATCGAAACATTGAGTGAGCAGTTGGAAGATGAGATTTCACAGGCCACTGGTCAACCCCGCTCTGATCGGCAAGGAAACCGCAGCAGTCAGAAAGCAAATCCAACTGAACCGAACCAAGGCGAGCAAAACCTTTCAGATCCTAACGCGGCAGAACAGGGAAATGGCCAGCCTCGCGAGGGTTCCGAACAGGTTCCAGGACAGCAACAACCCGGTCAGCAACCAGGAGAACAACCTGGTCAGCAACCTGGACAACAACCTGGTCAGCAACCAGGACAGCAACCTGGACAAGAATCTGGACAGCAACCCGGTCAGCAACCTGGTCAGCAACCAGGACAGCAACCAGGACAGCAACCTGGACAACAACCTGGACAACAACCTGGACAAGAACCTGGACAGCAACCCGGTCAGCAACCTGGTCAGCAACCTGGGCAAGTTCAGCCAGGACTGCGCGGTGGTCGAGAACAACGTACTGCATCTAGTGGCGCCGATACTCAACGTGGCCGTGAGGGCAATCAACCGTTCACTGGCGATGGATTTCGGCAGTGGAGTGATCGGTTGCGCGATGTCGAAGAACTGGTGAGTGATCCGGATCTGCGTTGGCAAGCGACTCGGATTCGTCAAGCGGCGCGCGATTTACGTTCTGAAGCGCAGCGTCATGCAAAACTGCCCGAGTGGTCATTGGTTGAAGAATTGATCGCTACTCCACTACGTGAGTTGGAGAAAAAAGTATCTGATGAGCTGATTCGAAGGGCAGCGACTAAGAATGAGATAGTGCCCATCGATCGTGACCCGGTGCCGAGTGAGTTCAGTCGCTCGGTGCGTCAATACTATGAGAACCTCGGGAGCGGTCGTTAATGCCATCCACTTCGTTATTACCAGACTCAATAGTCTTAGGAGCTCGCGATTGGTTGTTGGCGGCTAGCATTATTGCAGTCGCCATTTCAGGAATGGCAGCCTGGAGTTACTCGGCTCGCGGTTCGTCGAAATATTGGACGAGTTGGTTGGCGATGTTAGCCAAGACCATAGCTGTCTGCGCACTGGCCTTTTGTTTACTTGAGCCGATGCGGCGTTCTGACAGGCCCATACCGGGCGCGAACATTTTGGCGGCAGTCGTGGATAACAGTCGTAGTATGGAGATTAGTCCGCCGGGGCATGCGAGCGACTACTTGGCTCGATTTCAGCGAGCCCTGAGCAAAGACGCCGGTTGGCAAACCCGATTTTCGCAGGATTTTGATTTGCGGCGCTATGCTTTCGATCAGCGACTGCGGGCAGTCG
>JANNNN010000250.1:0-10134 GCA_031398555.1 Planctomycetia bacterium
AGCACACAAGAGGGCGCGGGATTCCCTCTTGTGTGCGCGGGAAATTCTGGTGGCTCGTCGATAGAAGTCAAGCTGGTTTCGGGAGAAACCGGATGACTTGGCGATAGTCGCAGATCCGACCGGTTTCTAACGAAACCAGCTACAGCTTATTCAAACCAGCGACTGCTCACTCACTGGGCTCGTAGCGGATTGACAAACGGATCGGGGAACGCCGGAGCTGTATTCTGACTACGCAAACTTGTTACGGGCACCGAAAGGGAGGCAGGGATGACCTCTGGCGGTAATGGTTCGAAGTGCGTCTGGTTAACTTGCGAGTTCACTTCGGTGGCTTGCGAGTTCACTTCGGTGGAATGTGGAACAGCACGGCGGGTAGAAGTTGTCTTGGCTAACCCGTTGGCGGAATCGGAAATCGTTTTCGACGCGGCTTTCGAAAACAAAACTGACCGCATCGCTTGCTGGTTGGATGCTTGAGGATCAAATTCGACACCACTATTGCTGTTGGAACGCAAGTAGCTGGCCGGCCGAGCCGGAACGGGGCGCAGGTTTCGCGTCGACTCAACTGGATCATCCCCAAACGGATTCACGCGGGAATCCGGCGGCGGGACGATTTCTCGCTTTCTTAATTTTGGTGCTGGAACTGCATCGACTGAATTGGGCGGAGCCATTATCCGCGGTTTGGGAGGATGCACAAAATCCGGCTGGGCAACTGGAGTGACTTCAGTATAGTACGTCGCGAAATCGCTCGACCCGCTGCACTTGTTGCAGTCGCATTGCGACTTCACTCCTGGTGATTTCATGCAAGCGCGACTACGATCCGGAATCATATCTGCGAGCCGGCCTTCGAAGTTGCTGGCGGCGTTGTTGATCAACTCCAGTAGCCCTTTGTCGTCGCAATGTTTCTTCGAGCATTTGCAACCACCCGAGGCGCAGGATTCGACCCCACAATTCTGGGCGCTCGCGGTCGAGCTAACACTGATAAGGCAAGCGGCGAGGAGACCGATCTTGAAATGCGTTTTCTTCATGCGTTTCTACCTTATGACAGCCTGTCGTTGCGACCTAGTTTACAAACCCGCCGCGATGCTTCGCGTGGCAAACCGAAATCTCTGAGAAGCTTGATTGCTGATCGTTCGTTAAACCTTACCCCTTTGATCGATCCGGCAGGTACGGATTTTCCAGAACTTCCGTTACACGCGCCAAGCCTTACCGAGACTGCCCAATTTCCAGATGGAATTAAGACGAAACTATTGAAAAGTGAAAAATGCAAAGTGAGTAATGCAAAATTAGGAAATCAAGTAGTTGTCACCGTCCGAGCGGTCTCGTCCCAATCTCTAACTTGCAACTTCTCCCCCGCGTCTAGACGCGACGGCGGTTGCGGAAGACAATTGCAAACCAACTAGTTACAATGCGGGACTTTCCGTCAATTTGTACAGCAACCCGGTTTTTGACAACTTTGCAAAGAATTCGTAGAGAAAATTCATGGCACAGCAAGCTCTGAAGCAAGATCCATTCGCCGCCCGTGACACTTTCCAAGGCCCACAAGGTCCCATCGGTTTTTATAGCCTCCAAAAGCTCGAAGCGGCCGGCATTGGCAAGGTCTCGCGGCTGCCGTTTTCCATTCGAATTTTGCTGGAAGCCGTGCTTCGAAATTGCGATGGCTACATTGTAAGTGAACAGGACGTACGCAATCTCGCCAATTGGGATGCAGCTAAACCGGCCGAAGTTGAAATTCCGTTCATGCCTGCTCGCGTCGTGCTCCAGGATTTTACCGGCGTGCCATGCGTCGTCGACCTTGCGGCGATGCGCGACGGTATGAAGTCGCTCGGTGGTGACCCGAAAAAAATCAATCCGCTCATCCCAGTGGATCTGGTCATCGATCACTCGGTCCAAGTCGACAACTTCGGTACGCTCGATTCACTTTCGAAAAACGTCGAGATCGAATTCGAGCGCAACCAAGAACGCTACCAATTTCTTCGCTGGGGCCAGCAAGCCTTTGACAACTTTCGCGTCGTTCCCCCGAACACGGGTATCGTCCATCAAGTCAACCTTGAATACCTCGCTCAAGGCGTCTTTGTTCGCAACGATCATGTCGGTCCGGTTGCGTTGCCGGACACGCTTGTCGGAACCGATAGCCACACCACGATGATCAATGGACTCGGCGTTCTTGGTTGGGGGGTGGGCGGTATCGAAGCCGAAGCGGGCATGCTTGGCCAGCCACTTTACATGTTGATGCCAGAAGTTGTCGGGTTCGAAGTCGACGGCAAAATGCCCGAAGGTGCAACCGCTACCGACATGGTGCTTCGTGTTACTGAAGTGCTTCGCAAAGAAGGTGTCGTTGGCAAATTTGTTGAGTTCTTCGGCGCGGGCGTTTCCAGTATGTCGTTGGCTGACCGAGCAACGATTGCCAACATGGCGCCCGAGTACGGCGCGACCATGGGGTACTTCCCCGTCGATGATGAAACCTTGCGTTACTTGCGTCGAACCGGGCGCACGGAAGATCAAGTCCAGTTGGTCGAATCGTACATGAAGGCGCAAGGACTATTCCGTACCGACGCGTCACCGCGACTCGAATACACCAAAGTTCTCAAGCTCAACCTGGGCGAAATCGAGCCCGCGCTTGCCGGTCCTAAGCGTCCGCAAGATCGCGTGCCTCTAAAAACAGTCAAGCAATCTTTCAGCAAAGCTCTCAGCGCCCCGATCGCTGAGCGCGGTTTTGGGCTGACTAGTGAAGCCCTCGCTAAGACTGGGACAATTGCTAACGGAAAGAGTTCCATTGAGATTACTCACGGTGCTGTCGTGATCGCCGCCATTACGAGCTGTACCAACACCTCGAATCCTTCAGTGATGATCGGTGCAGGCCTGCTCGCTAAGAAAGCCGTTGAAAGAGGGCTTTCGGTGCATCCATATGTAAAGACTTCACTCGCCCCTGGTTCGCGCGTGGTTACCGATTACCTCGACCGTGCGGAGTTGTCCAAGCCGCTTGAAGCACTCGGCTTTAATACGGTCGGTTATGGCTGCACCACGTGCATCGGCAACAGTGGTCCGCTGCCCGATTCAGTCGCTTCCGCCATTAATTTTGGCAATTTGGTTGCTGCGGCAGTGCTAAGCGGCAATCGCAATTTTGAAGGCCGCGTCAATCCGCTGACACGCGCCAACTACTTGGCCAGTCCCCCGCTGGTCGTTGCTTACGCACTCGCCGGCACAATGGATATCGATTTCGAAACTGAGCCAATCGGCAAATCGAAAACTGGCGAAGCGGTGTACTTGCGAGACATTTGGCCGACTCGTGACGAAGTCCAAAAGACGATGGACAGTTGCGTCTTGCCTGAGATGTTCGAAAAACAATATTCGAATGCGTTCACTGACAATGAAAAATGGAATGCGATCGAGATCACCACTGGCGACTTGTACGCCTGGGACTCGTCCAGCACTTATATTCAACGCCCGCCGTTCCTAGAAGGCATCACAGCCAACGCGAAACTGCCCAAGCCCGTTCAAAGCGCGACATGCTTGGCGGTGCTCGGCGATTCCGTAACGACCGACCATATTTCACCGGCGGGTTCGATTACCAAGAACAGTCCCGCCGGAAAGTACTTGATCGAACAAGGTGTCGAACCGGTCGAGTTCAACAGCTACGGTTCGCGTCGCGGAAATGATCGCGTCATGGTCCGTGGAACCTTTGCCAACATCCGCATTCGCAACGCGATGGTTCCCGGTACCGAAGGGGGTTACACCAAGCATCTTCCAACCGGCGTAACGATGTCGATTTACGATGCCTCCATGTTGTATCAAGCCGCCGAAGTACCGCTGATTGTTTTAGCGGGCGCCGAATATGGAACAGGCAGCAGCCGCGATTGGGCCGCTAAAGGAACATTGCTACTGGGCGTGCGAGCCGTTATCGCCGCAAGTTACGAGCGCATTCATCGCAGCAACTTGGTCGGGATGGGTATCCTTCCTCTGCAATTCCTCGAAGGTCAAACTTGGCAGTCATTGGGACTGACCGGCGAAGAAAGCTTTGACATCGGCACCGATTCACGAACCGCCCTCGCTCCGCGCGGGAAACTGGGTGTTCGTGCCACAACGAAAGACGGCAAGACAACCAACTTCGAAGTCTCCGTGCGCATCGATACGCCTGTCGAACTCGATTACTATTACAATGGTGGCATCCTGCCGACTGTGCTACGAAAGTTGGCTGAGAAATAAGTACGTTTTGGAGTTGCCTGATTTTGCCTTTGTGTGGCACTGGCACGCCAGTGTCTTATTACGGCAAGGCTCTTCCAGGTGGATGCGACAGTTAACTTGACAGAAGGAAGGGTTGAAGTGACCTTCGAGGGGCAAGCGATTAGCTCATGTAACGTTGTTATGGAGGTCACCTTCTTCGATTGTTAACTTAGCTAATGGAGTGCTCAAGCTGGCAATGCTCAAAGACACTGGCACGCCAGTGCCAAACTAAGAGCGACGTCCGAAGCGACTGATGAAGATTGGGAATAGGCGTTCAAATGGAATAAGACTCGCGCATTGAGCGACATGACTGACGCTGGAACAAATCATTGGAACGACTCACGGTAATTCAATAGACAACTACTTCGATGCCCGTGGCTAGCGCCAGCGGCTCACAGTGCAAACCTATGCAACGCAACGCAAAAATCCACTGGTCCATACCGCTAGTTCTAGTGCTATTATTTATTGCTGGCGGGCTGTGGTGGTGGAAATCGCAAGTCGCTGCTCCGCAACCTGGCGTATCGCAAGACACCATCGACACTGCGATTGAAGCGGTCGCTGCATCTGAAAATGGCAAGTACGATCTTGCACTGACGCTGTGGGATAGACTTCTCAAGTCGGAACCCGATGACGCGGACTTGTTGCTTAATCAAGCCGTTACGGTGCTAAAGTGGATCGACGAAACGAGCGGTAAACTTAGCAGTGGACTGATCGCTGATCCAGTCGAACAAGCCAAGCTACGCGATGACCTCGCCGCGGCCATCACCAAAGCGGAAACAACGATTGGCGAAGTTGCGAAATTGCCCGGAAACGATGGACGCAACGCTCTACTGCAAGCCACGTTCTTGGAAGCTAAGTCACGACAACTTCAACCACCCGAAGACAAACCAATCCGCCAGCAGGCGGCCAAGACACTCGTCGACGCACTGGCAAAAAATCCTGCCCAGCCACTTCTCGCTTGCCAACTCGATGACCTGGTGCAAGCCGACGGTGGCGAAGACATCGAAATAACGAGGCACTGCAACGACGCCCTCTATGCTTCATGGAAACTTGAACCTCGCAACCTCTATGTTCTCAGCCGCGCCGGTGAATCGCTTCTCAAAAGCGAAGACGCTCGTCTAAAAGAACTGCTGTTGCCATCGCTTGAGTTGGCTCAACCCATGCTCTCGATGATGCAATCGACAATTGCTCGCATGAAACCCGAGGAACTGCTCGCCAAGACATCCGCTGCGATAGATGCGGGCGATTGGCGGCAAGTGCAACCGATACGTCAGTGGTTCAATATCCTGAAAGGTACCTCAGGCTTTCGCGCCGATGTTCGCATTGTGAAGCCCGACATCATGGCGCTGCTCGATACCAGCTTCCTCAACCGATTCGCCGAGTCTAGTGGTCCCACTCCACGCCAAGACGTCAGTCGAATGACGTTTGGCCTGCGAACGCTCAGCGAAGGTGCTGGTGTGGCCTGCTGGTATGATATCGACGTCGATCTCGACTTTGATGTTGCGGTCGCGGATGGTGATCAATTGCAACTTTACGTCACCGGTCCGGAGGTGGGCGTCGCGGGCATGGCGCAACAGGAACTCAAGCTCCCCTTTGCACCGCTGGGAATGATGCCCGTCGATTTATATGAAGTTGATAACCCATCCCGGCCGCGCATCTCAGTTGCCGACTTTATACAAACCAAGCCCGACTCGGCCACCTCGCCAAGCACTGCTTCGAAAGAGCGAATTGCCGAGAGTAAACGTCACGACACTTACCAAGAACTACTGATATGGGGTGACGCCGGAATCGCTATCATCACTAATACGGAAAATCCAGACGGAAAGTCAAGGATGTTAACGGTTCTTGAGACGCCCGCCGGTCTGAGTGGCTTCGAGAATGTTAAGCGGATTGAACCCAGCGACATTGAGGGCGATGGCGATCTTGATTTGATCGTTGCCTGCCAATCGAAAATCATCATCCTTCAAAACAATGGCAACCGCACATTCACCGACGTTTCAGAATACAGTTCCTTGCCCAGTCCCAATGTTCGCGTGAAGTCGATGTTTGCCTGCGACATCGACCGCGATCTCGATCAAGACGTTCTTCTTACCAGCAGCGATGCGGGTGTTTTCCTATTGGAGAACATACTGCACAGTCAATTTCGCTACCGCAAACTTACTGGCAACGCCTGGGACGATATCCAGTCCCTCGAAGACGCCCTCGTCGCAGACTTCGACGGAAACGGTTCCTGGGATGTTTTTGCAATTGGTCGTCAAGAAACCGTAGGCGTACTAACTCGCACTCCCGCCATGGGTCAGTGGTTTGCTGGACAAAGCATCAAGCTGCCGGCACAGGGCACATTGCTAGCCCTCGCCGATTTGAACAATGACACATCGCTTGAGTTGCTAATCGCCAACGACAGCGGCTTGCATATTCACTGGGGCAACGGGGGGACTGAGTGGAGCCCAACCGAACAAACCATTGCACCTGGGAAGACAACATGGATGGCGTCTATCGATGCCGACCGCGACGGAACGCTGGATCTGCTTAGTATTATCGACGGTAACACAGTTCTACTATCAGCCAGCAAGCCTTCGACGGGAAATTACGTGGAAGTGCGTTTGCGAGGTATCAACGACAGCAATGGTGGCGGCCGCAATAATCATTTTGCGATCGGTTCCACCTTAGAATTGTGGAGCGACGGAATGCTGCAGGTCCGTGAAGTCCGTGAGCCTGTGACTCATTTCGGTATTGGCCAGCAACAATTGAAAAACCTTCGAATCATTTTTAATAATGGATTGACGCAAAACGTCGCTCAAGTCGATCCTAACACTCTGGTTGAAGAAAAACAGGAACTAAAGGGTTCGTGCCCGTTCGTTTATGGCTGGGACGGCCAGAAATTCCAGTTGATCACAGACCTTCTTTGGAACGCTCCGCTTGGATTGCAGTTTTCCCGCGGCGAGGTGCTGCCCGATCGACGTTGGGAGTATCTGCTACTGCCCAGCGAATGGATGCAGCCCAAGGATGGAAAGTATGAGTTGCGTGTAACTGAGGAGTTATGGGAGGTCGCGTACTTTGATCATATTGAACTGACCGCAGTCGATCATCCGGCCAACGTAGATGTGTATAGCAATGAGAAAGTCGGTCCACCATCTATCGCAGCACCGACAATTTTCACAGCTCAGCAAAAGAATTTCCCGCGGGCCGCCGTCGACTCGCATGGTCGAGATTGTCTCGCGAAGCTGGCAAGTATTGACCGTGATTTTGTACAAGCCTTCGACGAACTGATCTGCCAGGGACTTGCCGAACCGCACTTCATTGAACTTGACTTTGGTACGCTCGATCCGTCGAAGCCCTGGCGACTGTTCCTAAACGGCTGGATGCAACCGGCCGACACTTCGCTCAATATCGGGATGTCGCAAAATCCTCAACGGCTCGGACCAGAGCCACCATCGCTGTGGGTCGTCGACCCAGCGGGCCAATGGGTTTGCGCTCAGCCCTTCATGGGTTTCCCTGGCGGCAAACCGAAATCGATCGTCATCGACATAGCGGGCGTTTTCCAAAGCGATGATCATCGCATCCGCATCGGCAGCAGCCAACAGCTTTATTGGGATCAAGCCTTCGTCGCGCACGATTCGAACGCCGCGAATTTTCAGGAGTCCAAGTTGGTGCTTGAGTCGGCTGAATTGCATTACCGGGGCTTTGGAAAATTACTTCCCCGCCCTGCCGATCAACCGCACAATTACGATTACCAAAATGTGAATCGCAGCGCCAAGTGGTCCGAGCTGCAAGGTCCATTTACACGTTTCGGTGACGTCCGTGAATTGCTGCAAGCTGACGATGATCGAATGGTTGTCATGGTATCCGGCGACGAGTTCACAGCGAAGTTTTCGATGCCCGCCCAGCCGATTCCTGACGGCTGGCGCCGCGATTTCATTTTGCACAATGTCGGTTGGGACAAAGACGCTGACTTAAATACGCTCTGCGGCGATGGCTCACTGCCGTTACCATTCAAAGCCATGCAGAGTTACCCGCCCCCGCTTGAGCAGTCGGACGCCGCCGACAAGGTGTTTCGCCAGAATGCAGACCAACTGACCCGCAAGCGCCAAGTTGAGCCGCAGCTTTAGTGACTAGTGATTCCCAATGAACCTATTTTCAAGGTCGGCGTCAGGCAAGGCAAACGGACAATAAAAAAATACCAGCGAACCCACAATCTGGGAATTGCAGCCTAGATTGACGCAATCGGTGCAGAATGGGCGCGGACGATGTCCGGACTGCGGGGCGGTTGGAGGCAGACTGCTAAGGCAACTGTATCTCGAAGGTCCTCCGGGTCCGCTTGCGAGTTCTCAGAAAGCAGTTGCTCTACGACTGGCAGTAGCTCTGGCATCACGACTTCGATGCGAGGTCGACCTGCGGAATTGGGCAGCAATCAGCCCAGTGTCGAGTCGTTCCATGAATGAACCCTGTTTGGCGTAATTCGAACCGACTTTAACGATCGTTTGGCTTGTATGGATACCGAAAACTTTATGGCAGCATTTTCTTTGATTGCTATCTAGGAGCGTGGTAAAGTTTGCCGACGAGGACTCATTGACGGACCGCAGCGCAGCCAAGAAGAGTTTGGCATAGTCGCCCAGCTCCCGAAAACCGCTAGAATGGTGTGTTGTTCGGATTACTCCAATACACCGTGCGTAGATAGATGACTCAAATCATTCTCGATCCGCCAATCTACTACTTTCAAAATTTAGCAGACGAAGTCTTCAGCTTGAGCTGCTGCGGCGTCGAAGTCGCTATTTATTCGCAGCGTTCGCCCATAAAGCAGACTCCGAACGAAGACGCAGCTGTCGTAATCCCGGTTGGCCCGGAATCCGCCGTGTTTGCGGTCGCCGATGGAGTGGGCGGGTGCCGTGGCGGTGAGCAAGCGTCGAACTTGGCGTTGAAGACGCTGGCTGAGACGCTCCAAGAGGAGTGCTCCGATCCGACGTTGATGCGAGTTTGCATTTTAGACGCGATCGAGAAAGCCAACCGCGAAATCCTGGCTCTGAACATCGGAGCCGCGACCACCATTGCCGTCATCGAATACCACGCTGGCACGATGCGGCCCTATCACGTCGGCGATTCGATGATCTTGACCACCGGCTTGCGAGGCCGAGTTCGCTACCAATCCGTGTCCCATTCACCGGTGGGTTTCGCCGTCGAGTCCGGTATGCTCGCCGACGAAGAAGCCATGTTGCACGCAGACCGTCACATTATTTCCAACGTCGTTGGCGACGCCACGATGCGCATTGAAATCGGTGCGACGATGACGCTCGCCCAACGCGATACGACCGTTATCGCCAGCGACGGATTATTCGACAATTTATCCGTTCAGCAAGTTGTCGAGATCCTTCGCAAGGGGCGGCTCGATGTATCGACTCGAACCGCTTGCCACTTGGCTCGTGAACGCATGACTCAGTCGACCGTCATGCCCTTCAAGCCTGACGATCTTACGCTGCTAGCGTTTCGTCGCACTCGGAAAACTGTTGGGTAAAGTTCCGGGGTGCTTGAGCCTATTCCTTCTGTCGACCCTTCGGGTCTACGAATCCGAGTTCACCTCACCGGTGGTTCCACCACCGGCTAGGGTTGTAACTTCCCTTCGGGAATGAAAACCGCAGCGCGAACGAACGGTCAGCCGGACGCACCATTCCCCAACGGACGCAATGTGCCCGCGACGGATGTGAGATCCTCGACGGATGCAATATTCCCCCACGCATGCAACATGCCCGACGGGCAGAGACAACCCTAGCCGGTGGTGAAACCACTGGTAGATGGCACGTTGGGCGCTTTAGACCCGACGGGTCGGCAGAACATATCCTCAACCCTAGATAGCTCGGGTCCATTTGTCCCGACCGAAAAACCGCGTTAGACTCAAACAAAAATACAGCTCGGACGGGACAA
>JANNNN010001249.1:0-5503 GCA_031398555.1 Planctomycetia bacterium
TGGTGTCCCAAGCGTCATCCCAACCGTAGTAACTCCAATCTTCGATGCCGACAATTAAGTCGAGATTTGAATCGCCGTCATAGTCAACGTAACGCCATTGGTTGTGTCGAACCTTCGGCCCTTTCGTCTGCTTGCCAGTTGGAATATAGAATTTCGCATCCACTGGCAGAGTTACTTTATTCGCCAAACCACTGCGAGTGAAACCGTTATACTCCGCGCCAGGCGACAACACTCGCATTTGATCGCCGACGTAACTTGGCATGACGTAGTGAACGGTGCTACTAAGCTTTCTGGCGGGTTTGAATATTGGCAGTGGATTCTTGGCTGTATCGTCGTCTGCGTTTTCGAACAGCCACACGCCATTCGAAGGCTTATCGGGACACGAGACGATCAGATCGTAGTCGCCGTCGCCGTCTGCATCACACGGAACTGGCCAAGCCCATAAGCCGACGCCGAGATCCACGCTCAGTCCAGGGTGATTGTAGGCCAGGCGTTCGAGTCCTTCGGCGGCGACCACTCCTGAACTAAAGCATGTGGAGAGGATAATCCCGCAGCAGCGAACTATTTTGCTAAGCATCCTGGACCGCATGTTCTTGCAAGTGCTCCAAATCGACAAATTCAAGGACAGACATATGCGTGGCATTCAAATTCACGCCTGGAGCCTTACCGGCTTCATAAGCTTCTTTCCAACGCAAAACACACAAGCACCAACGATCGCCGGCTTTAAGTCCCGGGAACTGAAACATCGGATTGGGAGTCGAGAGGTCGTTGCCCCGCGCTTTTGAAAATAGGAGGAACTCATCGGTCATTTCAGCACACAACGTGTGAAGCCCAACATCCTCCGGCCCTGTATTGCAACAACCATCGCGAAAGAAACCCGTCAACGGATCGGTACTGCAGTCCTCCAAAGGGGTGCCGAGAACATTTTTAGCGCGAGGCATATTTAAAATCCTTGGAAACAAAGGTGGTCAAAAAGGTTAGTTCGGAGCGAATTTTCTTGTACACTTGTTTGTATGCGAGCAGGGATTTTTGCAAGCGGGACGGCCATCTCATTCAACATCATTCTAAACTGTGGAGCTTGAATGTGCTCGCGATTAACGAACTCATGAACAAACTATCCAAGGCGGGCAAGCTGTTTCAGGCGGCCGTCGCTTTAGTGGTGGCTATTGGATTGGTGTCACTCTCCAGGGCTCAAAATGCACAGCAACCCGGCGACGCGTTGCAACAGATGTTTGAGACCTTTGCTTCAAACTCTGGCCCCATGGCACCCTTGTTCGGTAAGCTTTCGCCGGAGCAAGTTGAGCAGCTTGACAAGATCCGAATTGATGTTGCCGATGAGAATCAGTTTGGCCAACGTGTCTTTGACGCTTACTTGCAGCAACTCAAGCAGTCGAAGATCGCCGTGCTGCAACAAGGGAAAGACGTTACCTATCTGCGTCAGCTGTTGAAGACGCTCAAGCCTCGGATGCGTAACGCCGATCGTTACAAACAGTTGGATGTGCGCCTGATTGACAATGAATCCGCCGATGCATTCTCAATACCAGGCGGACGATTGTTAATTACTCGCGGACTGCTTGAGTCAGCCAATAGCGAGGCGGCGGTAGTTGGAGTTCTCGCTCACGAATTGAGCCATCTTGACCGGGGACACCAATTGATTCCACTCAAACAATCAAAACTTGCCAACCAGCCACTCGATTTCCAGGATCGCATGATGTGGATCGCATTGATGACTCGCCCTAATCGGCCGGAACATGAGTCGGAAGCGGATGAAGACGCCACGCGTTGGATGATGGCGGCGGGTTATGACCCACGCGAACTGGCAAAATTGCTTAGCAGTTGGGATCAGCAGCAGAATCACGTCGCTCCTTGGCTGCAGTTTGTGCCGGGCTTCGTCAAATCGCATCCAGATGCGGGCAAACGCGCTCAGGATGTATTGCACGTCGCTACGAAACTCGACGCGAATTTCCCGCAGGCTCAGTACATTGGCGTCGAGAATTTACGGACGCGAACGTCGCGTTCCATTCGCTCGTTTCCACAATGATCTCTCCGTCCGAATGAACCCCCCTTCTTACTTGCCAGCGACATCGCCCGGTTGCTTCAGAGACTTTGGGCAGTCGCCATAGCGGCTTCGCAATTGATGGCACCCAGCTCGGCGTCGAAACACTGGACTTGAGCCATAGTGCAATACCGTTCAGCGGCTTACTGAGTCAATGTATGTCATGGAACCCTGCAACAAGGCCATCGAGCATTGCAACTCTTTTGCATGAGCTCGACCTGTTGTCTGATCAGTTTCCCTGGAGCCGCGAGGATTCTGAAAAGCGGTGGAAGAAACGCGGTGCCAAGTTCAAACAATTTCTGACCACCAAACGCAAAAAGATGTAGCCCGCGTGGCAGATGCTGCCAGCATCTGCGCTGACGCTAGCAGCGCCGGCCACAGTGTCAGTCACGAAGGTTAAACGTCGATCTCATTCGCATCTTCAGCCCGATCCATGATAAAACGGAATCTGGCTGATGCGTCGCGTCCCATCAGGTCCGCCATTACTCGATCGGTCTCAAGTTGGTCGTTAATGTCGACACGCAACAAGCGACGTGTGGCCGGGTTTAGGGTCGTTTCCCAAAGCACCTTGGGCATCATCTCGCCCAGTCCCTTAAAACGAGTGATGTCGGGTTTCGATCGCTTGTCAGCTTTGGCAAGGATTTTATTTCTTGCCTCTTCGTCAGGAGCCCAAAACGTTTCTTTACCGATATCGATGCGATACAAGGGCGGTACGGCAATGAAGACCTTGCCATCTGCTATCAACGGCCGCATATGGCGATAGAAAAAGGTGAGCAATAACGTCGTAATGTGATGACCGTCCGAATCCGCGTCAGCCAACAAGATGACTCGGTCGTAACGAATGCGGCCTACGTCGAGGTCTTTGCCAATTCCACATCCAAGGGCAGTTACCAAGTCGAGTATTTCTTTGTTCTCGAGCACTTTCGAAAGTGCGACTGACTCCGTGTTCAAAACTTTACCCCGCAGCGGCAATATCGCTTGATGATTTCGGTCACGGCCCTGCTTTGCACTACCGCCCGCGGAATCACCTTCCACGATAAAGATCTCGGAATTGCCGCGACCTGCCGCAAGACAGTCGCTTAGCTTTCCCGGTAACATAGTTCGCGAGGTGCTGGTCTTTCGCGAAATCGATTCCGAAGCGGCTCGCGACGCTGCGCGAGCTCGCGCGGCGGCAATGATTCTTGCCACGATTGACTCAGCAACCGTCCGATTGTTATTAAGCCACTGTTCGAGGGTTGCGCGAATCGCATTATCGGTCGCTGCTTGCACTTCGGGATTGTTCAAGCGGTCTTTGGTTTGACCTTGAAACTGTGGTTCGCCCACAAATACTGAGAGAATTGCGACAACTCCTTCACGAATGTCTTCGTGACCTACTTTGATACCCCGAGGAATCAGATTGTGGGTCTCAAAGAAATTACGAACAGCTTTGGCCATTCCACTGCGGAAACCGTTTTCGTGTGTCCCGCCGCTGCCCGTAGGGATCCCGTTAACATAGGACCGAACGTGTTCGTCAGTTGACTCTGTCCATTGCAATGCGACTTCGATACGTTCGTCACCATCCTTGCGAACTGTAAAAGGCGCATCGTGCGTCGGACGTGCCGCTCGCTGTTGAATGACTTTCCCCAAGTAATCGACGATGCCGTTCTCATGTACGAAAGTGTCCTTTTTGTTGTTCTGTTCGTCGTGAAATAGGACTTTGACACCGCGATGCAAAAAGCTGGTGACCTCAAGTCGTTGACGAATAGTTTCTGCGTCAAAATCGGTTTTTGGAAAGATTGTTGGATCGGGCGTGAAAGTGATTGTTGTACCAGTTCCTCGAAATGCCCCGGCAGCCTTTTGCAATTTCGTGATCGCCTTGCCCTGAGAAAATTCCATTTTGTACTGGGCGCCATCGCGTCGAACCAAGGCTATCAAGTGCTTGGAGAGCGCATTCACTGCGGACGCACCGACACCGTGAAGTCCGCCCGAAGTCTTGTAGTTCTTTCCTTCGAATTTACCGCCAGCGTGAAGGATCGTTAAAACCATTTCCAACGCACTCTTGCCGGTCTTGGCATGTTTGTCGACGGGAATGCCGCGACCGTTGTCAGCGACCGATACGGTCCGACCGTCCTTGTGAAGGGTGACAATGATTTCCGAAGCATGCCCATTCATCGCTTCGTCGACGGAGTTGTCAAGAATTTCCCAAACCAAGTGATGTAGGCCCGAGACACCAACGCTACCGATGTACATACCAGGGCGTTTACGAACCGGTTCAAGGCCCTCGAGAGCGACGATGTCGGCGGCACTATAGGAATTAGTCGTTGTGCTCATGATTCTTAGCTTTGGTAAGGTTAAATCAGTCGGAAGGCGTTAAAGGGCGTCCCGCTTAGAAACATTGAATGGATAGTTGTTATTGCAGTGGTTTAGTCTGATCAGCCGGAACGCGTTAGCGTCCGGTTACGTCTCCAACCGGAGGCTAACGCCTTCCGGCTGATAAGACTAAACCACGTTAAAGTCTTTTTTCGGTTCCTACTTACGAGCAATCATTTTTCTGGCAGCGGCTCAGGAGCACCTATCGGTTCATTGATCACCGCTGAAATCTTCCCATTCTTTTGCACTTCGATGCCACGACCGCCGCGTGATGTCACACGATACTTGGCGGTTGAGATTGTCTTTTGAGCTCCACGATTAGTTTCAACGACCAACAGATCGCGATCGGCCGACGAGGCTTTGAATCCTAACAGTCGGTCGGTTTTTGCGAGCTTGATCAACAATACACCCTTGCCCGCGCCGGATAAGTAATTCACTTCCACTGCTGGACAAACCATCGCCCGGCACTCAGCGGAAATCGCAAGAATTGTTTCGCTACCGTCGACGGCTTTGACATCGATCACATCATGACCCGGCGCAACACGAGCGAATCGACGACCACTTCTGGTGGAAGGTTCAACAAATTGTTCCATGCCAAAGCGTAACGCATATCCGTTACTAGTCGCCGCAAATCCGTGAATCGGCGGGCACAGATCGGGCTTCTTAGGATTGAGCGCGATGCTTCCGATAGCTCGCGGGTCAAGCGAGATGGCGGCAACAATGCGTTCACCGTCCTTGAGCTTGAAAAGCTTCTGAATCGGCTCGCCATAGCCAGCCGAAGGAGGTATGTCGATGAACCGCGCGGTGTAGCATACTCCAAATGATGAAAAGAAAGCCAGGGTCGCTCGCGTCGAACCCGCAATGCAGTCCAGCACGCCATCGCCTTCCCGCAGTCGGCTCTTGCTTGGATCAGCGATCTGTTTCTGACGCTTGACCCAACCATCTGTCGACAGCAACACGTGGCAGTCTTCAGCCACGATGAAGTCTTCTTCAGAATACTCAGGTTCCTCTTCGATCGTCATGATCTCAGTTCGACGCACACCCTCCTTACTTTTTCCATAAGTCGTGATTAGACCTTCAATCTCGGCTCGAACAATT
>JANNNN010000041.1:0-2658 GCA_031398555.1 Planctomycetia bacterium
GTCAGCGAGGGATCAGACGCCCCCTCGCTGACGCTGCGGGTTACTATCGGAACCGAATCTCTCGTGGCAGTGAAAAAATCAACAAGCCCTTGACGGCTTCCGCTACCTCAATAATCGTGGCGGTAGCGCTTGAGCAATCCCAAACCTTGGTCGCATCCGGCAGATGCGACCCACTTTTCCAAAGCGACTCGCTATCTGAGTTTAGCAAGTTCGCGCGCCTCAGCGTCCAACTTCGCCGCTTTGGCCTGGGCTTCCTCGAGCGGCAAGCCGGTCGCGATTCCAGGGCGAACATGCTTTGTCAGCGTGAGCCATGCGAGCTTAAGCACAGTCTGCTTGTGGTGCACCAAAGCCAAAATCTCTTTGGCTTTTGGGTGAGCTGGCAAGCCACTGGTTTCAAACTTCAACCCCCAAGCCGTCGCCAGCGGAGCAGCTAAGACAACTTGGCCTTCTGCATTGGGATGAACGCCGTCACCCGCAAAGGTAAAGTTCGGCGCATCCTTTCGTTTCTCAACTAACGCTTGCTTGATCGCACCATGGACATCTAACACCTGCCAACCATCGGCTTTACGACTAAGCAACCACTTTGAGTAAGCCTCGAGCACATCGTCGTAGCCTTCGTAGGGTTGTGCATAACTGTCCAGTCCAGCGGGGAGCAAGCGAGCTTTGATCGGAACTGGGTCGAACAACGCCGGTGTCATATGAATGATCTTGGCACCGCGAGATTCCACGGCCTTACGCAATCGCTCAATACCGGATTTGAACTTGGCGAAGCGTTCGTCCCCCAATGGGTAATAGATGCCATCATTCATGCCATAGCAGGCAACGACAAGATCCGGTTTGGTTTGATCGAGGACGCGGTCGAGTCGTTCGTGCAAATCAGGCCTGGGGAACTGGCCGCCCGCATGCCCCGGTTCGGACAAACCCGATGTCGTTTCGCTAGGCAGGCCAAGGTTGAGCAGCTCGATGTGACGTTGAGGGTACTGAACAATTAACGCCGTTTCAATCGCATCGATGTATCCACCCGCATGCGTTATGCTGTCGCCAAGAAAGACAACTCGTTTCACATCGGGCGGTGCAGCCTTTTCTTGTGCACAGGACAGATTTCCGAGTAAACAGATGACGGCGGCTAAAACTGCAACAGTACTTAATTGACTTCTCATGATGATACTTCTCTTTACGCGACAACCACGCCGAGTTACCTAACAGCTACGGCCTTCTTTTCCGGTTTCATAAGAATCCGGTTACAAAGCCCAGCTACAAAGTTTGGGGCGTGAGTTCACTGTTGTTGATCCATGCGACCCCAAACTGATCGATCAGCATACCAAATTTCTTAGCCTAATATCCCAATTTGCTGGACTAAATGGCATCGTGGACACGCCCAAGAGAAAATGCTCAAATGTCGAATTAACTGGCACGCTAACGGATTCTTTACCGATGGAGACGGACAATGAGCACTGTAGTCAAAAAAATAAAGGCCATCAGCAAATCGGAATCAAAGAAACAAAAAATCAATCCGTTTCATCAACGTTTGGCAAGGTTGACTCACTATCAAGCTTGTCAGTTACTCGGTCCTGAAGGTCGCAAGCTCATCCAGACCGGCTCGCAGCAATGGGAAGTTGAAACCGAACGCGACGTTTATCTGGGCGGCGACCTTTACCGGGTCCGAATCCCAGCGACCACAGATAGTGTCGTGGTCGTGACGATTACCATGAACAGCGGTCGTGACAAACAGTTGCAAATGAACTGTGAACAGTGCAACAAAAACTGCGAACATATGGGCGCCGCGTTAGCCCATCTGCTCGATGCGAAGTCAACCATGGGACTCGCCGCGCCGCCGGACGAGGCAGTGGCGTTTGAGAACCTGACGGAAAGCGAATTGTTGCAGCGCGCGTTGGCGGAACGCGAAAAACGGGCTAACGAAGAGAAAATGCAAGTTCGCGCCGTGGACAAGGAGCGTCCCTGGTCTGATTACGTTGTTACGAGCGCGGGGTCTGGAAAAACCTACCGCGTCGCTCTCCGCGGAGTTGAAGCAGGACGTTCGTACTGTAGTTGTCCTGATTTTCGCACCAACCATCTGGGCACTTGCAAACACATTCTCCATACACTGAAGAAAGTTCAACAGCGATTTTCAGCTAGCAAGTTGCGAGTCGCTTACAAACGCAAGAACATTTCGGTGCGAGTCAACTACCAGCAACCGCTCGGCTTGCTGTTCAACATGCCCGACACTGTCTCCGACAAAATGGCGGAGATCGTTGGCGACAGCGCGACTGTGCCTACTGACGGCTGCTCGGTGATGAACAAGATTCAAGCTCTCGAGCAATCGCGCTTCGATGTTCATGTGTATCCCGACGCCGAAGAATTCATCCAGCGTGCTCTCATGCAAAAGCGACTTAGCCGACGCTGTCAAGAAATCCGCAAAGCGCCCAAGACCCATCCACTTCGTCAAAAATTGCTTTCGGTCGAATTGCTACCTTATCAGCTAGACGGTATTGCGTTCGCCGTTGGCGCAGGACGGGCAATTTTGGCCGATGACATGGGATTGGGAAAGACGATTCAAGGGATCGGTGTCGCCGAGTTGTTAGCCAATGAAGTTGACATTCGCCGAGTGTTGGTCGTTTGTCCCGCGTCGCTGAAAAGTCAATGGCGAAGTGAAGTCAG
>JANNNN010000115.1:0-14177 GCA_031398555.1 Planctomycetia bacterium
GGACTGAGCCCGTTACCGTCGGACTCAATCCGTCATCAATACTAGAATAACCCAGGCTGGAAGCCTAGGCTACGGAATAACTACTCATCAAACGCCGCATCGAAGGCGCGATCGCTGGGACTAAAGTCCAAACGCTTGGTAAATTCACACGCTTCACGAGCGCCGAATTCGCGATTCATTCCGGAATCTTCCCACTCGATACTGAGCGGACCTTGATATTTGGCCTGGTTCAAAGCGCGAATGATTTCCTCAAAATTCACACCACCGCGTCCTGGACTGCGGAAATCCCAACCGCGTCGCGGATCGCCAAAGTTGATGTGGCTCGACAAGATCCCGCTCTTGCCATTGAGTGTGGTGATCGCATCTTTGACGTGCATATGATAAATGCGATCCGGGAATGCGCGAATGAATTCGACGGGATCTATACCTTGCCAAATCAAGTGGCTTGGATCGAAGTTGAAACCAAACTCTTCGCGATGTCCGACCGCTTCCAAAGCACGCTGGGCGGTGTAGATATCGAAAGCGATTTCAGTTGGATGAACTTCCAGAGCAAATTTGATCCCACATTCGCCGAATACATCAAGGATCGGGTTGAATCGTTCGGCAAACAATTTGAAACCCGCGTCGACCATCTTGTCGGAAACTGGCGGAAACGAATACAGCAAATGCCAAATGCTTGAACCAGTGAATCCGTTGACCACGCTAACGCCGAACCGCTGCGCAGCCCGTGCGGTTTGCTTGAGCTCTTCGATCGCTCGCTTGTTAACACTCGCTGGGTTGCCGTCGCCCCATACATAATCTGGCAGAATAAGTTTGTGGCGTTCATCGATATTGTCGCAAACCGCTTGGCCGACCAAGTGTGCGCTAATCGCGTGGCACTGCAAGCCGTTTGCATCCAGCAAGGCTCGCTTCTTCGAGCAGTAGTCATCCTGTGACATGGCCTTATCGACTTCGAAGTGATCACCCCAGCAGGCAAGTTCGATACCATCGTATCCGAATTGCTTGGTGAGTTTCACCATGTGGGCCAGAGGAAGGTCGGCCCATTGGCCAGTAAAAAGCGTCACAGGTCGTGCCATATCTTCACTCCTAGAAATTTTGCTGAGCAAGTTGTTGACAAACCCAGAAGCCTAACTTCCACTGCCCGAAAGTGGTAGTGGGGCACGATGGTTTTACCCCAATTCCAGGCACGAACGGCCGACTACCATCCCTCCCTAGCAGACAATCTCCCGATCCTTGCCCTTATCGGTTGAGACTGCATTGAATCGGAACTTATCGAAGAATTCCTTTCCAACTACAACCACGAGCCTTATGAACAGTTTCGAATTCAGCACCTACTTGCGTACGAGATTTTTCTTTTTGGACTTCGTCGCGACGTTGCTACTCTTGCTTTTAGGGCCAGATTCTTTCGTGGTCGTCAACTGCGATTTTCCGACGACTACCATTTTTTTCTTCTGTACTCGCGATGCTTTTACCAAGCCATTCTGTTTCTCAGCTACTACTGCGGGCTCTATGCTCGACGAGACTCTCGCAAGTTTTGATTTGGTTGCTGCCCGCGTTTGCTTCGTAGCCTTAACTGCGATTGCTTTTTCGGAGCGAGCGCTCGATAACTTCGACTCTAGCGGCGACTTTGGCGGGACGACTTTCTTCTTGCTCGCTTTGCGGCGGCGCGGCCCTGCTTCGGAAGACACTCTATCTGAGGCGGATGCAACAGTGCCGCCAGATGACACTACGGATAGGTCGATGCCGAACATGGCACCAAGGTCTTCGTTAGCGAGCACTGAAGTCTGATCGAGACCGATGAGGTCGTTCGCTTTTTGAGAATCCATCGCATGCGATACCAACTCAGCCCGATCAACACCCCGCAACTGGAAAAAAAACTCGGGTTGAGTGTCCAGTCGATGGCCGACGCCATATAAGGTGGCGGCGACGTGCTTGCACATTCTCGCAGAGTCGGGACAACTGCAACTCAATTTTATCTCGGAACGCGTTGGGAAGATTCCGTCCTTTGGATCGGTAAGTCGATTGAGGACGGACGCGGGCAGCTTGCCACGCATTAATTCTAAGAGTGAAGTTACTTCTGCCGAGCAATTCTTGCAGAGCGTTTGCCAGCGTTTAGAAGGAAGGGGAGAGATCTCGATCTTGATCTTGTAGAGGCTCGAACCGCTGACCAACGATGTAATCTTTCCATTGGCGATCTGCAAATCGACTACGGAGCCATTCCTTACATAAGTCCGGCCTCGGGGCATGCGATTACCATAGTCGCAGTATTTCTCCAGATTCTCGCACCAAGCAGTCCCCCAAAAAGTGGATGCGATCTTTCGTCCACTAATTTGAATGGGAGCAAGCGACTGGCCTTTTGTGGTCATTCGCTTAGCTGCCGCCGCGGCGTTCTGGCGTCGTTGAGCCACTGGCACATAGGGTGCCCATCCACCGTAAAATCCCATGGAATTCCCTTCCAGGAGTGTCTAAATTCGGGTCAACTGGTCGTCGCCTTTTTCAGGTCGAGCGCAATAAAGCTTATTAACTGCTCATTGGACATTTCAGTCAAGTTCAGTTCGCCATCGTCGCTAAATAGTTCGCGACTAATTTTTTTCTTTGATTGGATCAGCTCATCGATCCGCTCTTCCAGCGTGCCGCGGCATACGAATTTATGCACGAGCACATTTCGCTTCTGCCCAATCCGAAACGCGCGATCGGTCGCTTGATCTTCCACCGCTGGGTTCCACCAACGGTCGAAATGGACGACGTGCGATGCCTGAGTCAAATTCAATCCCGTTCCGCCTGCTTTTACAGAGATAACGAAGAAGGGCGGTCCCAACTCGTCTTGAAACTCAGCGACCAATTTACTCCGCTTTGCGGCGGCGGTCTTGCCGGTCAGTACCAATCCGTCACGCCCAAAAACTCGCTTCAGAAACTGCTGCAACGGTTCGCACATCGATTGGAACTGTGTGAACACTAGTAATTTTTCTTGCTTTTCGATCAGCGTCTCGCAAATCGTTTCCAACTCCGTGAACTTGCCGGACTTTTGATGATCGAACTCGGTTTGCTTTAAGTACAACGCAGGATGATTGCAGATCTGTTTGAGTTGCATCAGAACGGCCAGCACCAACCCCCGTCGTTGAATTCCCGTGGCAATTTCCAGCGTGCGTTCCAGGTCTTTGAGAACCGCCTGATACAAGGCTGCTTGCGTTGGTGACAATCCGCAGTCGACACGCATCTCCGTCTTGGCGGGCAAGTCAGGCACAACATGCGGATCTGTTTTTAAGCGACGCAGCACATACGGACGAATCAATTTTCGGATCGAAGCCAATCGCAGCGTACGTTCCCGTTCGTCCTTGCTGCTGGTAAATTTTTTGAATTCCGCCGCGCTGCCAAGCAGTCCTGGCGAACAGAAATCGAACAAAGACCACAGATCGCCCAAATGGTTTTCAACTGGAGTTCCGGTCAGCGCGATTCGACCTCGCCCTTCAATCTTCTTGATCGATTTAGTTTGAGCCGATGAGGCATTCTTGATGGCTTGCGCTTCGTCCAAGATTACCATTCGCCACTGCCGATCCCGCAACCACGTCGCATTTCGGGCTAAGCCGTAAGTGGTCACCACCAGATCGTATTCCGCCAATGCCTTGACTGGGTCCGCAGCAATCGCCTTCAACGAAGCCTCACTGCTCACCGAGCGATGCGCCACAAACAATCTTAGGTGCGGTCCGAATTTGCTAACTTCTCGCTGCCAATTTCCGAGCAATGAAGTCGGCACGATCAGCAAGCTTGGCAATCCCGCTGATGTTTCTTTGTCGGCTGACTTGGATTTGGATTGACTTTTGATTGGCGATTCGCCAGAGAGCAATTTCAACTGCGTCAACAAGGAAATGACTTGGATGGTTTTTCCCAGTCCCATATCATCGGCTAAGCAAACACCCAAGCCAAGCTGATTCGCGAACCAAAGCCAACGAACGCCTTCGACTTGATAGTGTCGCAAGGTCGCATTCAATCCGTTGTTCGGATCGAGCTGCGAAAGGCCACTCGGATCACGGAGCGAATTCAGCATTTCGCCAAGCCATTCGCCAGGTTCAATGCGAGTCCACGAACGCACATCTTCGTCCGCGATCTCATTACCAAAAGTTGCACCGGAGAGCAGCCGCATGCCATGCAGAAAATCGATCCCTCCGACATGCTGATTCTGCAATTGTTTCCAGTGTTGCAAGGCATCTTGCAGTTGAGCTTGATCGACTTGCACCCACTTCCCTCGCAATAACGCCATGCCTTCTCGAGCGGTCAGCAATTGTTTCAATTCCTCTTCGTCGAGCGGTTGGCCGTCAATGGCAACCTGAATTTTGAAGTCCAGAGCTGAATCAGCGGAAAACGTGGCTGGTCCGACAGAACCAATACGAACCGAAACCTGTGGCCGCGGTGGTCGAGTTGCATTCCACCAGTTAGGAACGCGGACAACAACTCCCGCCGATTCCATTTCCGGGACGCTTGAAAGGAATTCGTAAGCATCGCGAATGCCCCAAGCTTGCGGAGCGAACAGCGCCCGGGAATCAAGCAACCGCCCCACCAGTTTGCAACTCTTCGACGCTCGAATCACCGGCTCCAGCAGCTCTTCGAGTCGCCCCGAGTCTTTATCGACCAACGATTGTTTGAGCGCCTCCGATAGCGGAATATGCTGAGGAGTTCCTGCCTTCGAGCGTCCTTCGGTGTAGGTTGCTAGAAATGCAAAGGGCGCATCCGGGTTCTTCTTATTTTCCGCTAAATGAAAGGTAACTCGCCCGACCAAGTTCCAGGCAGGGTCTAAAGCTTTTAGATACTCCGCGACCCCGCGTTTACCCGCTGCGACTTGGCCCTCAGTAAACGCATCCAGCTCCTTCCACAGCCTTCGCAACATGTCGGGAGATGCGTACTCAAGTCCCCGCAGCGTTGGCGCAGACGCAAGTAACTCCACCAATGTGTCATCATCGGGAGCCGCCGGCGAGGCCCATACCTTTTCGGCTTGAGCGAATTGTCGACAGATAGCCGTGAAATAACGTCTTGCAAACTGCCGAAAAAAATCAAAGGCCGGAGGCAAGGCATCGAACACAGTAGCCGCATTCTCGGATGCCAGCATCGTTAGCCCGTGGGAACACGATTGCTGAAAGTCGTTCGCAACCTCTTCAGTTAGATCGGTCGCGCCATCAATTTTTGCTTCATCGCTTGCCGGTGCCAGCAGTAGGCGACCGTTTGGCGTTATACACAGAATGTAAGCCACGAATCCGTTCTCGTATGTTAGTGGCGTAAGCTTCCAGCTCGCGTTCTTCCGCCATTTCAAACTTGAAGCCCGTTAATACCCAACTTGGTTTGCCGGACCCCTTTTGAGCTTGCTCACAGGCAAGTCCAGGCAAGCTGGCCAATACAAATCAGGAAGTGTGGTACTAAACAAGCCGGAAGCCAAGGCCGCGTAATTTATCGACCGGCCCTAACGCCAAAACGATTATACCCCATTCGCCAGCCTGCGTACTCTTGGTGCTGTACCTACGTCTTGCCCAACACATTTTCCACTTCGGTTGGATATTGTAAAATTCGCGAAGATTTGGGACGTCGAAAGTAACATGTCGAACAAGTCTCGATGAAGCAGCACCTTCATCCGCAAGTTCGTCGGTGCAGGCCGCATGACCCTTTTGGATTCGCCCGACGGGCTGTCGGATGTTTGATTGTCGGGTTAGGATGCTGTGGTCTCGCATTAAAAGGAGTTTGCAAAGAGTTATGGAATTATTCTCAGAAGAAGAATTAAAACAGCTCTCAACGCAACGTCAGCACATAGTGGAGGTGCTTGCAATATGCATGACACCGGTTGACGTGCCGATACTATTGAAGATTTTGCATGAGTGCGGATGGGCTGAGGCGGAAACCAAGTCGGGAACTTTGACGCAAGCGTTGGCTCGGGAGGAACTCAATGCTCTCTGCAAATTGGGGTGGATTTCGCCGTCCAATTCCAGCATGAGTTATGTGGTGGTTCGACCGCAAATACTGGATGCGGTCGTTCAATTCTCGGTACAAAACGGTAACTTCCGAAAAATCGCTCTTCGGGTTTTAGAATTTGAACCGCAACTGGACAGCGTTGCTCGTGACCGCGTACGGGGCTACTACTTGGGATTGATTGCAAAACGTCAAGCCAGACTCGCATTTTATGATGGCGATGTAGCATCATTCGAAGCTGCCAGTTTGACTTTGCGGAAGCCAGGATACAAATCTATTTCTCTAGATCTTCTCGAGCCCTTTAATGCGGAAATCTTCGCGAAAACACCGCTAATCCTGCAAGTACACCTCTTGGTTAGGAAAGCCTCATTAGCTGTGTTGACCGCACGCTCGTCGGTTGACGAACTTTCTGCATTTGACCAATTCGTGGAAACGCAGCAGATGGTCCCAAACGATATAGGGACATGGTGGGTTAATTTGAATCTCGTGCGCGGCGATACCAAGCGGCTTAAGCAGATTGCAAAGAGCGATCAAACATGGAGTCAAGTGGCTGAATTGTACTTGCAGTTCCTGCTGGGAAAACAGGTGCCGTGCGACGCCGCGTTGGATGTTATCCTTAAACAATCGTTGCAAGACCAAGGACCAAAAGCCAAAGCCGTTACGCTACCGTTTCCGCTTTGCCTGTTGCATTTTCTAGTGTTGTTGCGAAGAAATGATCCAGGTTCGCGAAAAGAGCTTGCCATTGCATGCGCCCCAGTTGCGGATGATCCGTCTGAGTACGTCGAGCAGATTGCTGCGGTCATCACTGCCGCGGTCAACTACAGCACCAACCCTTCTGCCGAGTCAAAGGCCAGCTTTCAACAGTTGGCGTCTAGCACCTTGCAGAACGCCTTGCCGATTGTCCAGGCAATCGTCGTCCATCTTGCTCATTGGGTTATGCCCGACGTTGCCCTCAAGAGCACGGTAGACAAAAGTCTTGTCGCTGCGGCAAGCAACTACAACAAGATAGGACTGAGTTGGTTTGCGGCACTTTGTGAAGACGCCGCAACGCTCATTTCATCATCGACAGTTACCAATGAGCTATCCGCTGGCCAGCGTCATCAACAGCTCGGCACGTTTGAAATGCTCCGTTGGATCGAACCTCCTGCAATCTGGCAACGCAAGCTCGAAACTCTGCGGAAGATGGTCGAAGGAAACAAACCAGCAGCGAAGAGCGGATCGTCAACAGCATCGGGCTTCGATGAGCGGATGATATGGGAGCTGAATGTGGGAGGGAAAGATTCCAAGCGTCCATTTCTGCGCCCCGTAATTCAAAAAGTTTCGGGAAACGGATGGACCAAAGGGCGTCCAGTGGCCCTTGAACGGCTGTACAAAAATAGAACGAAACCCGAATTCGCTTTTTTGACCGAACAAGATCTAGCCGTTTGCCGGACGATAACCGAATCAACGGTATCAACTGGATACTATCGTTACACTGAGACTGTCTACGATTTCGAAAGGGATCAGGCGCTCGAAGCACTCATTGGGCATCCGTTTGTGTTTGCTCCAGAAGACCGTTCGCAGCCGCTTGAGTTGACGATACGTCCGCCCCAGCTTGTCATTCAAAAAGTGAACCAAGGTTTTCGTCTGGAGCTCAAGCCGAAACCACAGGTTGGGCAAGATCTTATTGTTACCGAGGAAAGCGATCAGCAAATCTCGATCGTCCGGTTCACGCCCCAACAACAGAAGCTTGCAAGTATTCTGGACGGTGCGATCGATTGCCCGAGAAGTAGCGAAGCGGAAGTTCTCGACACTGCGAAGGCTCTTTCCACATTGTTGTCGGTTCAGTCGGACATTGAATTGGGATCAAGCACGAACGATGGGACTGTCAAAACTATTGAAGCGGATGCTCGACCACATTTGCGTCTATCCCCTTTCCAAGAAGGTCTGCGAGTCGAATTCTTGGTGCAACCCTTCGGCGATAGTGGGCCATCTTTTGCGCCCGGCCAAGGCGGTAAAAGTGTGTTCGCAAACTTGCATGGCAAGTCCGTGTCAACTCGCCGTGACGCAACTCGGGAAGTTGATCTGGCTCGCAAGATTGGCGCCGCTTGTCCTTCGTTGGAAATGATTGAGGGTACTGAAGTATTCACGTTTGAACTTCCTACTTCCGAATCAGCTTTAGGATTGCTGACAGAAGTTGAACCCCTTCGAGAACAAGGCTCGCTGGTTGTTCACTGGCCTCAAGGGGAATCACTACGCGTAGTCGGACGCGTTGCGCCGTCGCAATTGCGAATTCAGATCAAGCGCGACCGAGCTTGGTTCGAGGCGACTGGCGAAGTAGTGATCGATGAGTTGCTGAAGATGGATTTGATGAAGTTGATCGATCTGGTTTCCGCAAGCCCGAGTCGGTTCATTGCGCTCGACGATGGTCGATTCTTCTCGCTAACTGAACAAATTCGCCAACGGCTTGGCGAACTCTCCGTGTATGGCGAACGCAAAGGTGGTTCGTTAAGATTTCCACAAATCCGAGCCACCGCACTCAGCGACATCGATCAATGGTGCACTCTCAAAGCGGATAAACATTGGAAAGCTTGTTGGAAACAAATCGAAGAGGCTGGAGATGTAGTGGCCGAAGTGCCGTCGACGCTCAACGCCGAGCTTCGCGACTATCAAGTCGAAGGGTTTCGCTGGCTTTGTCGGCTGTCCCATTGGGGAGCGGGTGCATGTTTGGCGGATGACATGGGGTTGGGCAAAACGCTGCAAGCCATCGCGATGCTGCTGCGACGAGCTGCCGACGGACCTGCGCTGGTAATCGCTCCAATGTCCGTATGTTTCAACTGGGAAGCGGAGCTCCGTCGTTTTGCGCCAACGTTGAACCCGCGTATATTTGGCGGAGGTGATCGCAATGCGTTTATTGCGGAACTCGGCCCTCGTGATGTAGTCATAACCAGTTACGGATTGTTGCATACGGAGATCGAGCGATTGCAGTCGGTTCAATGGCATACCGCCATTTTGGACGAAGCACAAGCCATTAAGAATACGTTTACAAAACGATCGCAAGCCGCGATGTCGCTTAAGGCAAATTTTCGTTTGATCCTGACCGGCACTCCAATCGAAAACCGTCTCGGCGAGCTCTGGAATCTGTTCCAGTTTATCAATCCGGGCTTGCTGGGATCGATCGAACAGTACCACCAACGATTTGCGATACCCATTGAACGGGACCACAACCGCGACGCTAGCCAACAACTGAAACGATTGATTCAACCGTTTCTGTTGCGAAGAACCAAGTCTCAAGTGCTCAGCGAATTGCCACCGCGAATCGAAGTGACCGTTCCAGTGACATTGTCGGATGAGGAATCGGTACTCTACGAAGCGGCACGACAGAGAGCGATCGTAATGCTTAGTGAAGACGTCAACGCACAAGGCCGGCACGTGCGGATCCTCGCGGAGATTATGCGTTTGCGTCGTGCATGCTGTCACCCGAATCTTTTGTTGCCCGATTGCGGTTTACAAGGATCGAAGTTGGCCGCATTCTCTGAGACGATCGATGAGTTGCTCGCGAACAAACACAAGGCATTGGTCTTCAGTCAGTTCGTAGATCACTTATCAATTCTCCGAGCAGAGCTCGATCGCAAAGGGATCGCTTATCAGTATCTCGACGGTTCGACATCGATGAAAGCTCGAAAGCAAAGTGTTGAGGCGTTTCAAAATGGGGAAGGAGATATCTTCTTGATCAGTTTGAAAGCGGGTGGAACTGGACTTAACTTGACGGCCGCTGACTACGTACTGCACATGGACCCATGGTGGAATCCTGCAGTTGAGGATCAAGCGTCCGATCGTGCGCATCGGTTAGGGCAGCGGCGCCCTGTGACGATCTATCGCTTCATCACACGTGGTACAATCGAAGAGAGAATTTTGGACCTGCATTCGACCAAGCGAGAATTGGCAGATAGTTTGCTTGAAGGGAGTGAATCAACAGGCCGCCTATCCGCCGAGGAACTGTTGGCGCTGATTCGGTAAAAAGCGGTGCGCGACGCCCGATCCGTAGGACGCCAAAGAAGAGTGGCTTGAAGTGACGCAATGTCTTTCGGCAACTGTATTAGTGACCCTTTCTTTGCTATCCGAAGAACTTGAGTGCACTACGTGTTTGTTGGGGCCTGACGATTCCGCCTGTTTGGCAGAAAGTCCTTCCGCTTTGGCGTCCTAAAATGTGGGTACGTTTCGTTAGAGGAGTTTTTTATTTTCGCCCGCGATCCGGGGTATTTTGATATGCATGTCGAGAAGTTCGGCAGCTAGTAAAACAGTGCAGAATGGTATTCCCGATACCGATTTCGACGCGGACGCTATTTTTGCGGAGCAAAAGGCAACACTGCCGACTGACGGTTTTTGCGACTCACGTCGACCGATTCGTGCACAAGCTGTTATGTTTAGCGGGAGTTTCAAAAAGGGATCCGAATGTTAGGATCGGTAGTTTGAAATTTCGCTCAGTCGTTTAGGAGTTTGCCATTAGTATTCCTGTCCCTCAGCCCACGTCGGCTCGATCGTATTACGAAACGCAGTTGGAATTGATCGCCGCGAAGTTGGCTGAAATGCAAGCTCGCAGTCGACGGATGGTTTGGGTGCGGACTGGGCTTTTCTTTGCTGCTGCCATTGGGTTGTTGCTTGGTTATGGTGGGGTCGAAAACGCGAGGTATTTGCTGCTGGCGGGGTGGTTGGCGGCAGCGGCGTTTGTCGTCGCGATTGTGTGGCATGAACACTTGCGATTGAAGCTCGACGAACTTACTTCGCACCAAAATCTCTTTCAGCGACTGATAGCACGACTGAATCGAGACTGGGAATCGCTTCCACCTCAAAAACTCTTGCCTGAGTTCAGCAATTTAGCATTTACCGACGACTTGGATGTTGGCGGACATGCAAGCTTGCTTCAGGTGTTGAATCTGGCCGGAACTTTGCCGGGGCGACGGACATTGCAACATTGGTTAACTCAAGCGACGGACTGGGACGCGGTCACCGAGCGACAGAAAGCAGTATTGGCTCTCCGCGATAAAAGAGCTCTGCGGCTGTCGATTATTAAAACGGTTACCGCTAGCAGCGATGGGACCGAGGATGTCTATGGGTTGCCGAAGTGGGCGGAGGAACCTCGCTGGTTGCCAACACATCGCGTCGCTCACGTGCTCAGTTGGATTGGACCGGCCCTCGTGATGGGTGGTGTCATTACTTTGGCCTTGGGAATGTTGAACGAATCGACGGCGATCGCAAATGGCGGAGCAGTGGTCATGGCTGCAGGCTTTGCAATAAATTTGTTAGTGACGATTCTTTGGGGAAGCTGGATTCACGATATCTTCTCGCGCGTCACTGGGCAACATCGGGCCGTCTATCAATTCTCGGATGTCTTCAAAGCTTTTGAGCACTTGCCGTCCGACGGCGGGCTGCTTGACGGAATACGGAACGTTTCGACAGAGGGTCCGCAGAGCGCCGTGAAGGGATTTCAAAAACTACTAAGTGTCGTACGGTTAGCAAATCTGCAGCGTGATCCAATGCTCTACATCGTGTACCTCGCGCTGCAGCTTGCACTGATGTGGGACTATCGAGTGCTCGAAGTCCTGGATCGTTGGCAAGCTCAATTCGGTGGAGCGGTCGGTGGTTGGTTCGATGCTCTTGGACGCTGCGAAGCGATCGTCAGCGGTGCGACGCTATCGGACGAATATCCCGACTGGGCCTTTCCAAGTCCCGCTTTAGTTAACGGATCGCCGCTGGTCGCTAAGCAGCTTGGTCATCCACTGTTGTCCGATGCGTCTCGAGTGCCAAATGACATTTCGATTACCGCTGATCAGCCGCTAGTGCTTGTCACCGGTTCGAACATGGCGGGTAAAAGTACGTTCATGCGGGCTGTTGGCTTGAATCAATTACTAGTTCGTACCGGCAGTCCGGTATGTGCGAAGAGCATGGAAACCAACCTTTACAGTCTGGCGACCAGCATCCGGGTTCGCGACAGTTTGAAAGATGGAGTTTCTTACTTCATGGCCGAGTTGAAGCGGCTGAAGCAAGTTGTCGACACATCTCAGCACGCTCAAGCAAGCGATGTCAAAGTACTCTTCTTGCTCGACGAGATACTACAGGGTACGAACAGTCGCGAACGGCAGATTGCGGTGGTGACAGTCCTCGAAAGACTTCTCGGCTATGGTGCGACGGGCTTTATTTCAACTCATGATCTCGACTTGGCGACACAGCCAAAGATTCTCGCGGTCAGCCAAGTCGTACACTTCCGCGAGTATTTTGAAACGGTCGATGGCAGCGAACAAATGCGCTTTGATTTCAAGATGCGGCCCGGTCCAACGCCGACCACGAATGCGCTGAAGTTGCTTAAGATGGTAGGATTGGACGGGTAGTTGGCGATAAACCGGCATCAGGCTCGCAGTTGAGTATTCAGATAGTTCACAAATCTGCCGTGCGTGCCACCTTACTATTTGCGTGCCTCGAGTTCGCCCCAACGCTCGAAGGCTTCGGCGAGTTGGGTTTCGAGATCGGCCAGCAGTGATTGTTCACGCACGAGCTCGTTTTTAGGCTTCTTGTAAAAGTCGGGATCACCCACCAGCTCGTGTTTGGCAGCGATCGCGGTTTCAATTTTCTCGATTAACTTGGGTAGGTTTTTTAGTTCCTGCGTCTCTTTGAAACTTAACTTGGCTTTTGATGCCGTTCCTTTGTCAGCGGCTGGAATAGCGGCTTCAAACATTTGCCCGGCAGTCTTTGGTTTGTAATCACTTCCGGCAGCGGTCGTTTTTGAAACTGACTGCCTGAGCCAATCGTCGTAACCGCCGACGTACTCACGAACCGCATCTGGCTCGAACACGATACAGCTCGTGACGACGTTGTTGAGAAACTCGCGATCGTGGCTGACCACGAGCATCGTTCCTTGATACGAAATCAAACGCTCTTCGAGCATCTCCAGTGTCTCAGCATCCAGGTCATTGGTAGGTTCGTCGAGCACAATGACGTTAGCGGGTTTCGCGAACAGTTTGGCGAGCAGCACGCGATTGCGTTCACCGCCACTGAGTTGCTTGATCGGTGTGCGCGCTCGTTCGGGAGTGAATAAAAAGTCTTGCAAGTAACCGATAATGTGTGTTGGCTTGCCGTAGATTTCAACAGTCTTATAACCGTCACCGACTTCTTCTTCGATCGTCTTCTCCTCGTTCAGTTGCCCGCGAAGTTGATCAAAGTAGGCGATCTGTAAATTAGTTCCCAAGCGAACTGTTCCAGAGTCAGGTGTTTGTTCACCGAGCAACGTCCGCAGCAGCGTAGTCTTCCCAGCTCCGTTGCGGCCGATGATTCCCAGTTTGTCACCGCGCATGATCGTGGTCGAAAAACCGTCGAGTATCTTCTTCTCGCCGAAAGCAACGGATAGATCTTTGGCATCGACGACAAGGTTACCGCTGCGGGCACCTTCTTGAATTTTAAGATTTACTGAGCCCACCTTTTCGCGGCGCTCAGAACGTTGCAAACGCATTTCCTTAAGCGCGCGAACACGGCCTTCGTTACGAGTTCGACGAGCCTTCACGCCTTGACGAATCCAGACTTCTTCCTGGGCCAACCGTTTATCAAACAGTGCGTTTTGTTTCTCTGCTGCCGCGAGCGCGTCTTCTTTGCGTTTTAAAAACGTGTCATAGTCGCACGACCAATCGAAGATACGACCTGTCTCGATTTCAAGAATACGAGTCGCCAATTTCCGCAAGAACATTCGATCGTGCGTGATGAACATGAACGCAGTGGGCCAGCGGAGCAGAAAATTCTCAAGCCACTCGATGGCGGCGATGTCCAAATGGTTGGTGGGCTCATCGAGAAGCAGCAGATCGGGCGAACCGACTAGCGCTTTGGCCAACAGAACGCGGCGCTTCATACCCGATGACAGCGTCTCGAATCGAGCTTCCCCGTCTAGCTCCATGCGACTGAGAATTTGATCAGCTGCGTGCTGGCGTTGCCATTCGGCTTCAGCATTATTGTGGGCATTGGATTTGGCATCGACACCCTGAAGCACGACTTCAGCGATGGTTCCAACTGTATCGTGGGGCACGTCTTGCTGGAGCAAAGCGACTTTGGCACCGGGCGAAAAAACCGCTGAACCGTGATCCGGCGTGACGGTACCGGCCAAAATTCGCATAAAAGTCGTTTTGCCCGCTCCATTGCGACCAAGTAAACCTATGCGTTGACCGGTATCAATCAGGCAATTTACCCCGTCCAAAAGGGCTGGACCA
>JANNNN010000121.1:0-1683 GCA_031398555.1 Planctomycetia bacterium
AGAGTTCGAGCAGATTGCAAGTCGCGAATTTCCCCAAGCGGCTTCGGAATTTCCGGAGGGTGTGTCACGCCGCAAGTGGTTGAAGCTGATGAGTTCATCTTTGGCTCTAGGTGGCTTCGCGGGCTGTCGCTATGGCCCCGATGAAATTCTTCCGTTCGTAGTTCGACCGCCAAATAACGTCGCTGGCGTGCCTAAGCACTACGCCACGAACTTTGAACTTGCTGGTCGCGCTTGCCATTTGCTGATTAGCAATATGGACGGTCGTCCGATCAAAGTTGAAGGCAACGCACAACATCCGGTGATGCGTGCGAGTGAACCGAATGAACTTGGTGCCGCTGGTGACAAGTCTCGCTTTGCGAGTGCTGGTAGCGATGTGTTCGCTCAAGCTTGTGTACTTGGCTTGTACGATTCGGACCGAGCCAGCCGTGTAGCCAAGCGTGTCGACGGAAAGTTGGAGCAGTCGAGTTGGGAAGATTTCGCAGCTTTTGCTAAGACTCAGCTAGAGGCGCTTAAAGCAAATGGTGGAGCGGCCCATGCCATTCTGATGTCGCCTTCGCTTTCACCAGCGGTCAATCGATGGGTTGCCGAAACGGTCAAGCTGCTTCCTAAGACAACTGTTGCACACTATTCTTCGATCGACGCGTCAGCGCAAGCGAAAGCATGCGAACAGGCTGCGGGCAAGCCAGCTGAATTGGTCTACAAGCTCGACGCCGCTCAAGTCATTTGCGCGATTGACTGTGATCTACTCGGTAACGATCCGAACATGATTCTTTACACTCGCCAGTTCTCGAAAGGTCGAGTGCCAGAGCCTAGCAAGATGAACCGACTGTATGCAGTCGAAGCTCGTTTCTCCGTAACGGGCGCTTCAGCTGACTCGCGTTTGGCAGTTCGTAGTTCACAGATCGGCGCATTTCTGCTGAGTTTGTCGAAGAAGGTGGATGATCTGCTGAAGAACTTCCAGCCCGCGCTGGCCGCTGAAGGCGAAAAGGCGTTCGAGCTAGCAGGTTCGGAAGAAAGAATCACACGCTTCGTCGAGGCGATGGCCGAAGATTTGGTCAAGCACAAAGGTGCAGGTATTGTTGCCGTTGGATCGCATCAACCGCTTTCAGTGCAATTGCTTGCTCTTAAATTGAATGAAAAGCTTGACAACTTTGGCAAGTCCGTCATGCTGATGCCAAGCCGCTCAGCCATCGAAGGCGTTCAGCCAGCTAGCTTGGTTGAGTTGGTCGGAAAGCTTGACGCTGGTGCCGTGAACAGCGTTTGGATTCTCGGTGACAACCCAGTCTATACTGCTCCCGGCGACGTGGCTCTTAGTGATTCGCTGAAGAAGTTAGAGAATTCGGTTTATCTGGCTGAGTTCGAGGACGAGACGGCGCAAGCTTGTGGTTGGAGTCTTCCCCTGGCACATCAGCTTGAGAGCTGGGGAGACGTTCTAGGCATCGATGGCAGCTACGGTATTTCGCAACCGCAGATACTGCCCCTGTTGGGAGGAAAAGCTGCTGTAGATATCATGGCTTTGTTACATGGCGAGGAAGTCAGTGCGGATAGTTCCGAGCTTTTGATTCGCAAGGTTACGGATGCCGTTGCTGGCAAGCCGCTCACGAGTCGTCAGTGGCGCGAAGTTCTCCACAGCGGATTCCTGGTTGGTATCAAGGCGGAACCGCTGACGGGTCCATTCAAGGT
>JANNNN010000178.1:0-5803 GCA_031398555.1 Planctomycetia bacterium
GGCAGGTTGTGGCCGGCATTGGCGTACACGACGCGACCAGTTGCGGTAAAAGGTAAATTCGAAGTTGAAGAATTGAAATTCCCAGACGGCCAACATTACGCCATCTACAAGATGACCGCAACTGACGTCAAGTAAGCCAACGGGACCTTAGAAGCTTTACCCTTTGATTGATTACGATCCTCATATCTGGCGAGACCATCTACTCGATTTCCGAGGCTCAGTGCTTCGAAAAGTGCTTCCACGCGTCTTAATTGTGGCGGCCTGGAGTGGCATGGTGGGTTGCTTCCACCAGTTTATCTATCCAGTTAATGTTCCATCCACCGCGCACGCTTTGGTTGGATTAGCCCTTGGCCTGTTGTTGGTATTTCGTACAAACGCTTCGTATGATCGCTTTTGGGAAGGCCGCCGTCAGTGGGGCACGATCATCAACGCGACCCGCAACCTGGCTCGCGGATCGGTCGCCCTAATGCGCGATACGCCGGAATTAGGTGAACGGCTGCGACTCTGGACGGCTGGCTTCGCTCACGCTGTCATGCATCGACTCCGCGACCAGCACAGCCTCGGTGAAATGGCTGAATCGTTGCCACCAGCGGAAGTCGCATCGAGTGTGCAATCAGGTAATGTACCGCTGGCTGCAGCGATTCATATGAGCTCAGCCATTGCAGATTCACGTCGCCGTAATGCTTTAACGGACCACGAACAGATGTTGATGGATATACAGGTCGCCAACTTAATCGATGCGGCGGGTGCATGCGATCGGATTCACCGCACACCGTTGCCATTTGCTTATGTGGTCCACTTGCGTCGCTGCCTTTCCATCTACTGCGTGACGTTGCCTTTTGCGATGCTGGACGGTTTTGGCTGGGGGCAAATTGCTGTAACCATACTGGTTTCATTTCTCCTGCTGGGTATTGAAGAAATTGGCGTCGAGATTGAGGACCCATTTGGATGCGATGAAAACGATTTGCCACTCGAGGACTTTTGCCAAACAGTGGAAAAAGATCTAAGTGTATTGAGGTTGCATTAATTACAGCGAGCGGGCAAAACTCAGAGTGGGTGAAGCTTCCAGCCCAACTTTAATTGTTAAGCTGGAAGTGCCCAGTAGCTTTCTTGCGAAGCATTTTTCCGCCGATGCCTTGCGAAGCAGACAGCAAGCCCAATAGCGGGCAGTCCACAATTCCATTGCCAAAGGCGATTTACCTTGGGGCCGATGGAGTCCGTCCAGTTTTACCCTGTCCCGCAGCTGCGTCAGGCGTGTTTGTGGGCGCTGAACGTCCTGGGAGAATAGTAGGAATTGCATCAGCCGGAGGCTTAATCTCGGCTGGAGCACAGCCTGCTAGAAATACGGCCGCCGTAAGTATTAAATTGCCAAGAAGAAAGCGTTGCATTACATGAGTTCCATAGCTAGGTGCCTAAAAAAAGCCTGCTCTCAAATTTGAGAGCAGGCTATAAGAAACAGTCAATTCTCAAACCTTACTCTACCATTTCGAATACTTCACCGCCGCTTCGAGTCGCCATGGCCTCGATAACAGTGAGAGCTCGAACAGGCGTTGTGGTTTGTGCCTGTGGACCACCCGACGAGTAGGAAAGGAACTTAACGCTGCCGTCGGCAATCGCCCAGTTCGCGCCACCCGGATGCAAGCTCCAGAAGTGATAGCGGTGAGCATCGGTAGGATCCTGAACGGCCCCTGGACGGAAGAAGTCTGGGGTTGCAGTTGGAACATATTGACGCTCGAGAACCCCTAGGACAACGTCCGTAGTACCGAAAACAGGATCGTCACCAGCACCTGCCCATTGCCATCCGTATTCAAGAGTGCTGCCTGGTGGACGCTCTCCAACCATCAAAGTGTTACTGGTACCATCGGTGATCTGCCCCATCTTCACGCCCGAGTTGACGAACAACAATCCGTCTTGACCAGCGGCTTCTTGGAATTGATTTCGACCTGTCACACCTAAGTATGAGGTCAACGCAGCGGAGTCTGGTCCAACAGTCCACTTCGATCCACCACGGAAGTCCGACGGACAAACAAATGTTGGGCAGAGCTGGGCCATGATATCCAAACCGTTTGGCCGCTGCCACCATGGCCAACCGGTGCCGTTTGGCGTGCGGTTCATTGCATTATACAGGTTGGTTTGCTCAATGAAGGGAGCAATCCGAGCCATCCAACTCCAAAATGCACCATCGTTGGGATACCCATTAGCTGCGTGGCCGTTGGGAGCTCTATTATACTTGTAGGTCGTGTACCAGCCAGCACCTGAAGTTCTAAAACCAACTTGATGAGCAGAAGGAAAACGTTTGAAAGTGTCGTGATGGTTATGTAACGCCAATGCTTGTTGCTTGAGGTTATTAACACATTGAGTACGACGAGCAGCCTCACGGGCGGCTTGAACGGCAGGCAATAAAAGTCCTACCAGGATGCCAATAATGGCAATTACTACTAATAACTCAACAAGAGTGAAAGCCGCAGTTCGCGAGCGGCGTCCCGAAGGGACAGAATCAATTTTCATGTAGACACCTTAAGCAGAGGACAGACAAATTAAGAAAAACCCCCCTACCCACCTATGCTGCTTAGCACAATCTTCAGTAGCCTGATTAACCTCCCTACTTCTACGAAGAAAAAAACTTGATCGAACAAAGAGGTCTCGCGAACCTCAACAAACTGAAAGTTGTCGTCGGTCTATATTAAGATTTGAAACTGCAAATTCAATAGCTTTTGTCAAATTTCCATTTTTTTTGTCACACTTGTCGGGATTTTTCGCAACAGACTGTCCCGTTCGGCAACGAAAAGGCCCCTACTAAGGCGCAGCGGCGAGCTTCGTGCCCTGAGACCTTACGACCTTAATGAGTGGCAAACGGCCGCACTTTATGGGAGCTGAAAGACTGAACTGAGGCTCGATATTGCGAAATGCACGGTGTAAAACAGCTCAGGCACGCACACAATTCGTTAGCTTTTCAAGCACTTTCCCGGCTTGAATCACTTTTTCACGCGATACATCAAGGTGAGTTACGAATCGCAAATGACTTGGGCCAAACGGCAACGCTCCAATACCTTCCTCAGCCAACTCTTTGCTAAAGCTGGATGAATTTCCTAGGGAGGGATCGATGCGAATTACTACAATGTTCGTCTCCGGCTCAGGATCGAGACTGAGACCAGGTGATTTCCGCACCGCTTCGGCTAACAATTTGGCATTTGCATGATCTTCCACAAGCCGCTGGCGATTGTGCTGTACGGCGTAGAGTGCACCTGCCGCTAAGATGCCAACTTGGCGCATGCCTCCGCCGAATAGTTTCCGAGCACGACGAGCCCGCTGAATGAATTCGTGGCTCCCAGCGAGTGCAGAGCCCACCGGCGCTCCAAGGCCTTTCGAAAAACAGACACTGACGGAATCAAAACCCTGCGACCAGCGTTTGGCGTCAGTGCCAGTCGCCGCTACGGCGTTGAACAACCGTGCGCCGTCGAGATGCGTCGCCAAGTTATTCTCATGAGCCCATTGGCAGATCGCGTCGAGGCTCGTGAGCGGCTGGATCGTGCCGCCGCCTCGGTTGTGCGTATTCTCTAGACACACCAGCTTCGTTTGCACCATGTGATCGCCACTTGGACGAATCTTGCCAATCAGTTGTGCGGGTTCAAGCACACCGTTCACACCCTGAATCGTCCTGGCAACGATGCCGCTAAGTTGTGCGAAGGCTGCCTGTTCATAGTTGTAAACATGACAATCGGCTTCGCAAAGGAATTCATCGCCAGGTTGGCAGTGCAATCGAATCGCGATTTGATTCGTCATTGAACCGCTGGGCATAAACAGGGCCGCTTCCTTACCAAGCAGCTCCGCAACATAGTCTTGCAAAGCTTCTACCGTGGGGTCAGAGCCGATCACATCATCACCAACTTCTGCTCCAGCTATGGCAGCTCGCATGGCTTGGCAAGGTTTGGTGACAGTATCGCTGCGTAGATCGATTTCAAATGACATGTGTGATAACTTTTGCAATTGATTTTTGAATCGTAGGATGGGACCATTTGTCCCCTCCGAATCTTTCTCAAACTGGGGCAGCACTGTGTTGTGCTCGGGGTCATAGGGTCCCAAGCTACTGAACAGCAGCAGCGATTTCTTCGACAGGAATACCTAAATGCCAGGCAGCAGCAATCGCTGGAAGTGTGTTCTCGAGCTGAAATTCCGCTTTGTTGTGAAGCGAGCGGGTCTCCATCACGCGTTCGCGTCGCTCGCCGGTACACAACCAGATAGTGTTGTCTGCAACAACCACCGCTCGCTTGCCTTCGGTTAGATGCTCTTTAATTGCGTCCAAGCTGGCATCTACGGCAAACAGAATCACAGCTCCTTTGCTCAGCGGTTTCATCAGCAGTACCTGCGGATCGGCCGCGTTGAGAACTGCCGCGCCACGCTCCAATACTACATCAACAGGCGTACGTTCGATCCCAAAAACCTTCTCTTCACTCCACAAGTCGAATTCGCCGCCAAGATCAACCTGCGTCAGGTTGGTAATGATCGCGACATCGCATTTATCAAAGCCGAGTCCATCCCGCAAAATACTCTCAATGCTCACTTCAAACACAGCAGCGGTCACATCAGGATTAGCCAAAATGTCGCGCGCGCTCTTTGCATCGTCGCATGGCGTTTTCGCAACGTCCCAATCACCCACTTTGATTCCCAAGCTATCCGCCAGAGCGATGCCGGAATAACGCTGCTTAAGAATTTGGTGCAGCGTACGAGCAACGGCGGTCTTTCCATGGGAACCTGCCACGCAGGCGATGGGAATGCGGGCATCATCGCCAGTCCCAAAAATATGATTGATGATATGCTCGCCAACCGGACGCGGTTGACCGATACTGGGCGTCAAGTGCATCAGCAATCCGGGTCCAGCGTTGACTTCCACCAAGGCTCCGCGCTGCTCCTCGATGGGTCGCGAAATGTCCTCCAATACCAAATCGATGCCTGCGATATCCAAGCCGATGGTCCGCGCGGCCAGCGCGACGCGATGCGCGACTTCGGGATGCACGCGGTCGGTGACGTCTTCGGATAAGTTGTCGTGGCGTTTGATAATGACTTCACGACCCTCTTCGGGAATCGATTCGAGTTGCAGTTTCTGTTGCCGCAGCATAAGTAACAAACCGGGACCGACTGTAATCGGTGACAGAGGCTGCGTTTCAGTTGCGCCGCGCCGTGGATCGCTATTCACTTGCAATTCAATCAATTCCAGGACATTGTGCTTGCCGTCGCCGATAACCATGACCGGGCGGCCGCAAGTTGCCGCAACCACTTGGCCCCCGACCACTAAGACGCGATGTTCGATGCCTGGAATGAAGCGTTCGACCATCACGCCGCTTCCTTCATTCTTGGCCTCGTGGTACGCATCGACGACTTCACAGCGCTCGGTCAAGTTAGCAAAAACTCCGCGTCCATGATTGGCATCGCGAGGTTTTACTACCACTGGGCCGGTTATTTCTTGGGCTGCCACCCAGGCATCATTTTCGTCTTCGACCAAACGCCCCTCGGGCACCGGCACATGGACTGACGAAAGCAACTGGCGCGTCATCTGTTTGTCGCTCGCCAGAGCTTCAGCGATCGATCCCGTCCGATCGGTAACGGCCGTCCAAATGCGTCGCTGCTTGCAGCCGTGTCCCATCTGCACCAAACTTCCTTGGCTCAGGCGACGATAAGGGATGTTGCGGGCGATCGCGGCATTCAAGATCGCTTTGCTGCTTGGCCCCAAGCACTTGCGATCCGCCAATTCGTTCAACTGCTTGACCTTGACGGCCACGTCAAACGGCTGGTCGTACACACACGC
>JANNNN010000188.1:0-8815 GCA_031398555.1 Planctomycetia bacterium
CGAACACCAAGGATGAAAACATCCGACACGAAGCTGCAGCAAGAATCGAAGTTATCGAGCTGATCGCAACCAAGCCTAAAGCGAAAGCGATCCGATAGCTCATCCAAGATGTCGATAGCAAACCACACACCGCTCTGACAACGACCCGAACAACGATTTCAACCATCGAACTCCGCAGGCACACGAATATGCGAAACATCAGACCACAAATTGCAATGCGTCTTGCAATGTTTGTTGCGATCATCGGGACCGTGCTGACTTCTTCCGTTAATTTTGGACAGACCCCTCCACCGCTACAGGGTTTTCAAAACAACGGCGGTCAAGCTAACTTTCCCCCGAGCAGTCAATTTAATAACCAACCCGCCGCACGCATCGCCTCCAATCCATCGATCGGGCAATTGCCTATCACGCCGACACAAGCAGCGAACACCAACGCGGCTCCCGAAGCAAACGCACAAGCGTCCGGCGAATCATCGATTCCGATGGGTAATTTGCTAAACGTGATTCGTCAGGGCGGAATACTCATGTTGCCGATCATCGCCTGCTCGTTCGTGATGGTGATCTTTGTTGCGGAACGGCTCTTGTACTTGCGTCGTTCACGAGTGATCCCGCGCCCATTCGTGCGCGGTGTGATTGAGCAGCTAGAGCAACAGCAACTCAATCGCGACGAAGCACTCGCCCTGTGCGAAGAAAACGGTAGTCCGATAGCTGAGATTTTTACCGGTGCGCTGAAGAAATATGGTCGATCGGCCGTCGAAGTCGAGCAAGCGGTCGTCGATGCGGGCGAACGTGTGGTCAGTCAAATGCGGAAATACTTGAGGTTGTTTAACGCCATCAGCAACCTGACACCGTTGCTTGGACTGCTTGGCACGGTGCTCGGTATGATCGATGCCTTCAATACAATCGCGCGGGCAGACGCGATGGGGCGACCCGAACTGCTGGCCGGTGGCATCGGAACGGCACTGATTACAACCGCCGCGGGTCTAGTTGTCGCTATCCCGTCGTACGCTGCCTACGCATTCTTCCTAGGCCGCATCGACAAACTAATCCTTGAAATGGATTCACACGCGCAGAGTATTGTAGAGATCATAAGTGCCGAAGGTTTACAGGAATCTGGCAAATCGCGAAGCCGTTCACGCAGTCGCGCCGCCTAAATCAACCGATTAACCCCAAGGAGTCGGAAGGGATGCCACTCAAAACATCTTCGCTTGAAGAACTGCCCAGCGTTAACTTAACGTCGATGATCGACGTTGTGTTTTTGCTGATCATCTTCTTCATGGTTGGAACTCAGTTTACCAACAGCGAACGCCAAATCGATTTGCAGCTTGCAAACGTCGGCGAATTGAAACCGATGGTAGCCCCACCTGACCAACGCGTGATTTCGGTCAACGAGTATGGACAGTATCATCTCGATGGCCAACCAGTTTCCATTGGGCAGTTGACGCAGCAATTGAATGCGCTGCGAGCTCGCTATCCGGGGATTCGAGTTGTGGTGCGAGCCGATCAAAAGGTCGCTCTTCAACATGTCGCTGCTGCCAGTGCCGCAGCTCAGCGTGCCGGTGTTACGAGCCTCAGTTTAGCCGTCAATAGCTCAAGACAAGTCAATCGTTAGAGCGCTCGGTCAACGAGCGCATGAGTGCGACGCGCATGTGGCTGATCAGTTCTGCTTTCGATTCTCTCTACCGAGCGTGGGCCTACGTCACTCACGGCCGCACCTTGGCCGTGGTGCTTTGCGTCGGTTTCGCATTGCTTGCGATCACACTCTTGCTCGCCTCGCGCACTCGCTGGGGGCAAGCCAAGCCGCTGACTAAATGCGTTGTGCTCAGTATCATGGCTCACGTGTGGCTGCTCATGTACGCCTACGGAACGCGGGTCATTCTCCCGCAAGGCGATCCACACGGACAAGAGCATGCAGTGGCCATCACAATGGACAACTCCTTCGCCGATGCGCTTGAAGGTAAGTTGGCAGAAGCCACTGATCCAAGCGAATTGAGCGGTACTGAACCACTGCATGCCTGGGAAAAACCCGTTCCGATTGAAGAGTTAGTTCGTCCCGCGATACCGCAACCGAACATCCGTGAAATGATGCGGCTCGTCTCAGCACCACCGTTGCTTGAAGATCTCAAGCCTACGCCGATGCCAAGTCTACCCGAAGTCCTCGCTGGGGCCGAGGACCCAACCAAACTGCCGACGGTACCAGAACAGCTAGCTGCACCAAAGTTGCCATCTTTCGTCGCCGAGCAATCGGTCACACAGGCTCAAAGCATCGAAAGTGCCGCGCCGATCTTACCACCTCAAATGCCAACGCCAGCGGAAACATTGCCGCAAGAATATCAACTTCGACAAGCTCCTAACCGTTTGCAGCTGGCCATGCCATACGGCGCCGATGCCGACAGCGAAGCGGCTGTAGAATCCGGTTTAGTGTGGCTGGCACTGGCCCAATCGCCCGATGGTGCATGGAACGCCAAACGTTTTGGTGGTGGCACCGAGACTCAAGCTCTCGGCGAACACCGGCACGGGACCGGAGATCGAGCCGACACTGGCGTCAGCGGCCTTGCGTTGCTCGCGTTCCTGTCTGCTGGACATACACACCTCGAAGGCGATCATCATCAAACCGTTGAACGCGGATTGAGTTTCTTGATCCAATCTCAACATCCATCAGGTGATCTGTCTGGTCCAAAACAAATTGGGCAAGAACCGAGCGTGATGAATGCCCGCATGTACTGCCACGGGATTGCAACGCTCGCCCTAGCTGAAGCCTATGCGATGACACACGACGAACAACTGCAACCAGCACTGATTAAAGCCGCGCAGTTTACGATCAATGCTCAAGATGTTCGCGGTGGTGGTTGGCGTTATCGAGCCGGTGATTCGGGCGATCTCAGCCAGTTTGGATGGCAAGCCATGGCGCTCCGCAGCATCGAACGCTCTGGCATCAACGTTCCCGTCGAAGTCAAACGTCGCATGCAACGTTTCTTGGACAGTTGTGCAGTCGGAAAGTTGGGTGGCCTCGCTCGCTACCAACCCGGCCAAGGTCCGGCGACGGAAACCATGACCGCGGAAGCTTTGGCGTGTCGCTTGATCATCGGTTACCCGCTATCCACCGAGGCCCAGCGCGAAGCCAAATCGATGATCATGTCGCAACTACCCGGCGCAAAACAGGACAATGTTTACTACTGGTACTACGCCACGCTGGCCATGTTTCAATTGCAAGACGCCGATTGGATGCGTTGGAATCAAGCCTTGAAGCAACGTCTGCTCGCGACGCAGCTTCCCGCCTACGACGAGCAGGCTGGCAGTTGGAATCCCGATCCACTTTGGGGCGGCTACGGCGGTCGCGTTTATTCAACCGCCATGAGCTGCCTGTGCTTGGAAGTTTACTATCGATACTTGCCCATGTATCAGCATTCCAACGTAGCAAACGCAGCGATGCCACAGCGCGCAAGGTAGCTGGCTTCGAGAGAAACCGGACCAACCCTCATTCGGACTTAAAGCTCGTGCACGTCAAATTGCTTCGGGTTACAATAGTCTACCTGAGTAACCTTGGTTCCTCCCTAAAAGCCAACCTCTTGCACTTTGAATACAAAGTAAACTTGAATGAAGGATGGGTTGGAATCGGAATAAAACCTAGTCACACTAATTGAGTTTTCTTGGACAGGGGACTAGTAGTCACTATGCGGGTTGCTCTTGAGGTAACAGACTTCTTGTAGGAGAAAATAATGACTCGCTTTCGAACTCTTCTGACTCTGCTTTGTCTCATAGCCTCGCAGGCTGTTACCCCGTTGATCGCCCAAGAAAAACCGCGAGTCACTGCCGAGCAACTGATTCTGCCGGGCGAGGTATTAAATGTCGAGGGCAAGACTGGGTTCGTCTTCTTACCCGAGGAATCCAAACGATCAAAGCCGCAGCCATGGATCATGTACGCACCAACACTGTTGCCGAGCTACCCGGACAGTCATGAAAAATGGATGCACGAGCAATTCCTTGCGGCAGGTATCGCCGTTGCTGGCGTAGACGCTGGCGAAGCTTACGGCAGTTCGGCAGGCAGCGATGCGATGGATAAGTTGTATAGCATGCTGGTTGAAAAGCGAGGCTTCGCGGCGCGTCCCTGTGTGCTCGGTCGCAGTCGCGGCGGGCTGTGGGTTAGCAGTTGGGCGATTCGCAATCCGAGCAAAGTGGCTGGCATCGCGTGCATCTACCCTGTCTTCGACTTGACCACTTATCCAGGCATCGCCAAAGCCGCACCGGCCTATGGGCTTTCACCCGCAGAACTCGAAAAACAACTCGATCAGCTCAATCCGATTCGCAACGTTAGAAAACTTGCTGACGCAAGGATTCCGGTAACGATCATCCACGGAGCGATCGATGAAGTTGTGACGTTGAAACAAAATTCAGCTCAGCTGAAAAATGTTTACGTCAAAGCTGGCCAAGAATCGCTTGTCAATTTGATAGTTATCGACGACCAAGGGCACAATCACTGGCCAGGCTTTTTTCATTGCCAACCATTAGTCGACTTTGCGATTGCGAAAGCTGGTGGAAAGTAGACTAGAGTTGACTTGAAGTGCCTATTTGAAGCGCAGGGATATTTCTGGAGTAATGGCCCGATGTTGTTGGCTAAGCAGGTTTATCACATGCTTGGTAACGAAGATCTTTGGCGAGCTGCAGAAATCTGTAACTCAGTTTTGCTTCGAGAAAACTTGCCGTACTCGATTTGTGGTGGAGTGGCGGTATGCTTGCACGGCTATCAGCGAAATACGACCGATATCGACATTATCATTAAAGCCGATGATCGCGGCTCAGTTTCCAATGCTCTCGTTGCGGCAGGTTTCCAGTGGGATAACGAACGGGTTGAATTTCGCGCCGAAAGTGGTATCGCGGTACAGTGCTTGGTCAGTGGTGAGACTGCGGGCAAAGATACTGAAGTAAAGATCCCCGAGCCGGCTGGAGACTCGAACGTTGAAATTCGCGAAGGACTATGCGTCGTTCGGCTTTCGCGACTGATTGAAATGAAACTCGCCAGTGGCCAAGGTAATCTTCGTCGTACTTATAAAGTCTTTGCTGATGTCGTCGAATTGATCGCCATTCGTCACCTCGATGGTTCGTTCGCTAGTCTTCTACATAAATCGCTCCGCAAGACTTTCCGCGAATTGGTTCGCAACGCCAATAGTTGAAACGGCTGGCGCAGGGGAACGATAGTTTTGCCTAAAACGCAAAAGCGTTATTCGGTATTATGGTGACGAGCCAACTTTCTCTGCGTCTCTTTGACTCTGCGTCTCTGCGTTTAACTTTAAGCGTTTCGGCAGCTTCCACTCTGGAATTTTATCGCAGAGACGCACGGCACAGAGTCGCAGAGATTGGAAGTTAAGTGAGCGTGCTCAAAGCAGGCTGCCTCGGGCCTTGCATAAATCAGATTTAATACCCGCGTCCTAACACTAAAGCGGGGCGGCCCAGAAGAAGGCACCGAGAGAAATGGCCTCAACGGTTGCGGCCTGACTGTCCCAGGGTAGGTGATCTTTAAGAGCTGGTGCGCAACTGCCAGGACGGAAGTGCCCCAGTGCATAGCGTGGCTCGCAAGGCGGATGCATCGTCTTGAGGTAAGGTAACAACGGCAAAGTCGACAGGAACTTCACGCCGGAAACAATGGGTTGTGCATGGCCCCAACGAACGTGACCGTGACGCTCCAGCATTGCGTCTTCGAAATACAGCGGAAAGTAACAAACGTTGGCAGGTCTCCAGTTCACTTGCTGAGCAACAATGCCTCGTGACTGGCCGTCGAGTAATCCCATCGATGGCGGAGCGCGATTGGCGGCGGTATCGTCGGGTAGCACACCCGTACCAATTGTATTCGTTGAAATATTAACCCGGACAACGTTGAGTTTTAAACCAGCCGACTGGACCGGTGTAATGCCTTTACCAGATTCTTGCTTGACGTCGCCTTCTTTTTTGTCGGCGTCTGCTGTCTTGTCATCAGCTTGGATATCAGCCGATTTTTCACCGGCTTGATTATCATCCGACGCTTCACCGGCTTTGTTGATTTCGTTGGGACTGAGTTCCCCTTTTTGCGGAACTTGAACTAAGACGCGACGCGACGAAAATCGACCAGAATCACCTGAAGCTAACTGCGCTGAAATGCCAAGTACTTCGCTTTGATTTTCACCTGCCGTTTGCACCACTTGGGCGTCTGCGGAATGGGTGAATACACAAGTCAGTGCCAACATGCAACCGACTGCGATACCCAATCGTGGCTGACGTTCCTTCGTCCTGCGAATGACCAAGCTCGTATTTGACATTTGATTACTCCAGCTTCCGTGCTGCGACTTAGGATCAAAATCGGTTGCCTGCGAAAAATCGCTATCGCAAGCATCCAAAGTAAATTCGGCTCGATCGCCTGACCGCATCAGAATGTTCTTATGCAGCTGTACAATCGATATTATCGTGAACATAGTAGAATAACTGTTGCTAGCAATAGCACGTGGTGCCACTGCGAGGAACAAAACCTACGCTACTTTTGCGGAGCAAAAGGCGACACTGCAAGCTTTGTATTTTTTGAATGCGAACCCATGCCGTCGATTAATTTAAAAGGGATCTCCAAGCACTTTGGGAAGGTCCGTGCGTTGGAGGATATTGATCTTGAGATCGAAGCGGGTAAGCGTTTAGTACTGGTCGGTGGCAGCGGGGCTGGAAAAACAACTTTACTGCGAATCTTGGCCGGTCTTGAGGCGCCTGATCGAGGATCCATTTACTGTGGTGATACTAACATCACACGCGTTCCGGCTCATCAGCGTGGCATCGCGATGTTGTCTCAAGATTACGCGATTTACCCGCACCTGACCGTTGAGCGAAACTTATTGGCTGCACTTGAACCGCTAAGAATGGGGGCTCACGACCGGGGCGAGCGAATCGAGTCGGCACTTCGTTGGTTTGAACTATTTCCGCTGCGAGATCGGCGACCAGCTCAATTGTCAGGGGGGCAAATGCAACGAGCGGCCCTTGCCAAAGCCCTCGTTCGGCGACCCCAAATGCTTGTGCTCGACGAGCCGCTCAGTCAACTCGACCCAGCTCTCCGCGAACAGAGTCGAGAGCTGATACTTTCGATGACCGAGCAGTTTGGTACGACACTTTTGATGGTGACCCACGATTCGCTCGATGCGATGCGGCTCGCAGATTGCCTAGCGGTGCTCGAGTCCGGCAAGCTGGTCCAAATCGACTTGCCGCAGGTCGTCTATGGTCGGCCTAAATCGCGTTCGATTGCAGAGATTCTCAGCCCATTTGGCATCAATCAGATAGGACAACTCTGCTTTCGCCCTGAATCAGCAATTTTGGTGAGTTCACTAAACGCATGCGAACAAACCGATGTAATCTTCGAAGGCGTTGTGAATCAGTTGCAATTTCTCGGATTCGCTACCTTGGCAATGATTGATGTCATGCAAGCCAGTATCCACCAGCGGATTAAAATTCTGGTTTCTGGCCAAGCTTTGGCGGTTGGTCAGGCCGTTTTTGTGCGCGTTTCCCAGCAGGATTTGCTAGCCAACTGCGGAAGTCAAAAACTTGGAAATCAGTAAGGCTCCGCGAACACCATTATTTGCCCTTACCGGCAATACCGGGTCCGTTGCTTTCGCGGCGAGTTGATTTCGCAAAGGAGTCGATTTTGACCTGCAAAATGTTCGACGAAGTAGGCATAATTAACGAACCAATGCGACTATGAAATCGTCTCATATTTGCAGAAGCTTGCATGACGCGAGCCTCGGTTGCAAAAGCTCAGTACGCAAATCACGGATGAATCGGAACATTGACTTCTATATCTCGACACGCCATCGATTTGCCAAGCGCTAAATCGATGCCCGCGGACAACTCGCAGCCTACTTCCTTGATTCCTCGACCTCAATACACTTCGCGGCAACTCACTCGCAACCTCGCGGTCAGCACGGCTGACGCGGCTACGTTTGGCGTGATGGTAGGCATCGGCGAAACGTTCTTGCCTGCGTTCGCGCTCGCCGTTGGATTGGGCGAAGTGATGGCAGGTTTGGTCGCTAGTGTTCCCCTGCTAGCTGGCGGCTTGATTCAGTTGGCCACGCCGTGGGTATTGAATCGATTCAATCATCGACAAGCTTGGGTGATTGGAGCGTCGACCGTTCAGGCACTCGCATTCATTCCGTTGATCATTGCCGCCTGTATGGGTTCGATTAGCGGATGGGGCTTGCTCTTAGTCGCCTCAGTCTATTGGGCAGGCGGACTTGCGGGTGGTCCAGCTTGGAACAGTTGGATCGAGCAGCTTGTGCCACGCACAGTTCGGGCAGGCTATTTCGCTAAACGAACACGCGCGACACAGATCGCGACGCTGTGTGGTTTTGTCGGCGGTGGATTGCTGCTGCAATATGGGCGCGGGGCCGGATGGGTTACCACTGCCTTCGCGGTTTTGTTCTTGGTTGCATTTCTGTTTCGGATGATCTCGGTTGTAATGTTGGCTGCGCACAAAACGCCGCCTCCGAAACCGGTAATCCCTGCGGCGCGCATTTCAGCTAGTCAAGCCAATGCGAACTCACTGAATGGTCGCCATCTATTAATTTACCTAGTCATGGTCCAAGGGTGCGTGCAGATATCCGGACCGTTCTTTACGCCGTTCATGCTGAAGAAGCTTGAGATGTCGTACATTGTGTTCACCTTGTTAGTCGCAGTGGCTTTCACCGCCAAGATTGTTTCGTTGGCCGCATGGGGCAAAATTGCCAAGAATCGCGGTGCGGCTTGGTTGTTGACATTTGGCGCATTTGCAATTGTTCCACTATCTTCATTGTGGACCGTTTCGGATTCCTTGCCG
>JANNNN010000234.1:0-2121 GCA_031398555.1 Planctomycetia bacterium
GCTTCCAAAGCCATCTCAAACCACAGGCGATTCGGCTCAATCTTCTCGAGAAAAACAGCTGCTGGAAAGTAGGCTAAGTACTTGAAGGGCAAGAAATTGACGACCGTCCGAAACGGTTCGGGCAAAAGATCGATCGGAAACATATGCCCCGAGAGGAAGAAACTCAGCAGCATGTACACAAACAACAGCGAGCTGACTTCTAGGAACCAAAATCCAATCAGCCCGATACACAAATCGATAAAGTATCCGAGCAAAAATGCCATAACCAACGACAACACAAAGGCGGTAAAAATCTCCGCCGAGGGCCAACCGGCCGTAAAATATCCACGGCACAAGTAGAACACGAGCGCAAACGGCAGCGTCGAAACGCTGTAGTAAGCCACCTTGTGGGCCACCCGACTAAGCAGCAAAAATCCGATCATATCGATCGGTTGCGTAATGAATTTTTTAATCTCGCCGTCGCGAACTTGCTTGGCCACATTCGACGCCAAGCCCGGCATGCTCGAAAAGGCTCGACCAAGCATTGATAGCAAATAGTAGGCAACCATATCGTGAAACGAATAGCCTGACAACCGACTTGAGTCCGCACCGCCAGAACCGACCGAATCGAAAATTGCCCACCACAAGAAAATCTGTGTCACGATCGGGAGGAACCGCATCAATGTTCCGAGCGCGAAGTCGCCGCGATAGGCCAACCGCTCTTCCAGGGAGGTTCGCAGAATCATCCACCAGCAAGCGAATCGAAATCTAAGCTCGGTTGCGAACATGCGTAGTGGAGATATCCCGTCGAATTGATTCTTTTAGCCCAAGAACTGCAAACCGGCACCTGCAAACCGGCTTGTCCAACTGCTATGATCCAAGCTTACCGCCAGACGTTGTAGTCGTATAGTGTGCCTACTCAATCAAATGAATGACGCAAAACCCACTCCGCTGCCGCAAGTCACCGGACGCGGGGCTCAGATCAACCCCAATAATCGTTTTTCGAGAATTCAGATTCAAGAAGATCTCGAACAATTCGAGCACGACGACGAATTTTTGGACCAGCGCTTTGTAAGTAAAACGGAGTACTTCCAAGATGATTCCAAATCGATAATTTCTGAGAATGACAGTCCCGACATTCCGTTTCGCTACAGCTTGAACGCTTATCGCGGCTGTGCTCACGGCTGTGCTTACTGTTATGCCAGGCCGACGCACGAGTATTTGGGATTTAGTGCTGGCGTGGATTTCGAGAGCCAAATTTTGGTCAAAGAACGAGCGGCTGAGTTGCTGCGCGAGCATTTGATGAAAAGGTCTTGGCAGCCGGAGCCGATCATGATGTCGGGTGTAACCGATTGTTATCAGCCCGCCGAACGCCACTTTCGATTGACGCGTCAATGCATCGAAGTTGTCAACGAGTTTCATCAGCCACTTAACATCATCACGAAGAACGCCCTCGTAACACGTGACATCGATCTGCTCGGCCCCATGGCGAAAGACAATTTGGCAAGAGTTGCCGTCAGTCTCACGTCGCTCGACCAGTCACTGACGCGAGTCCTCGAACCTCGGACGAGCAGTCCGGCAGCTCGTCTGAGGGCCATCCGTGAACTGTCGGAAAGCGGTATCCCCGTGACGGTAATGGTGGCTCCTGTTATTCCCGGCTTAAACGATAGCGAGATTCCAGCCATTTTGGCCGCTGCTAAGGAACATGGGGCGAACTTCGCGGGCTATATCCTCCTGCGATTGCCGCTCACTGTGCGACCGATCTTTCTCGATTGGCTTAGTCGTCACGTTCCTACAAAGCGCGAAAGGATCGAATCGCTAATCCGAAGCACCCGCGACGGCGACTACAGTCAAAGCCAGTTCGGCCAGCGACTCCGCGGGTCAGGTGAGTACGCCGACCACTTGCGCAGTACGTTCAAATTATTTGCCCAGCGGCACGGTTTAGACGGCCGACCAACTTCGCTTGACACCTCGAAGTTCACTCGACCAGGCTCGCTGCCAAGCCCACTGCCGAAAAAAGTCGCCAGCTCGCAATTGATGCTCTTCGATATGGACAACTAACAAGCAGTTGCTGTCACTTACCCAAATCCTTAAACCGTTCATAAGTCTGTCTCAGTGGATGCGCATCAGGGCGTCCTCGTC
>JANNNN010000305.1:0-1908 GCA_031398555.1 Planctomycetia bacterium
CCGCCTTGATGGCAATAGAACTGCGCCGGCAATCCCTTAGCTTTCGCATACTCGTAAATACGTACGCTATGTTCAGGAACGACATTCCAATCATTGAAGCCGTGCGACATCAACATTGCAGCCTGCATCGGTCCCATTTTATTGAGGTAATCACGTCCCGCCCAGAACTCGTTGTAATCGCCTGTAATGCGATCCATCCCATTGGCCATCTCTTTGTCGCGGACTTCACAATCGCAGTGGTCGCGCAGGGCTTCGTTGCCGCTATGAATGAAGTCATAGAGCACGTCGATGTCTTCCCCCATATATCCGCCTGGATGACGAACGAGGCCGTTGGAGCGATAGTAGTGATAATACGAAGTGTTGGGCGCGATCGGAATAATCGCCTCCAGCCCTTCAACGCCAGTGGTCGCGGCAGCCAGTGGCAGTGTGCCATTGTAAGAAGTACCTGTCATACCAACCTTGCCTGTACACCAAAACGCTTCGACGGTTTCGGTTCCATCCACTTCGGTGTAACCCTTTGCTCTCCCGCACAACCAGTCGATGACGGCTTTCGGTGCAAGCGCTTCGTTATCACCGCCAACGGTTGGGCAGCCCTGCGATAGTCCTGTTCCAGGCGAAGAGGAATGCACTACGATAAAGCCACGAGGTGTCCATTGGCGTGTTTGTGAATTGGAGATAACTGGTCGCTGCCCTTTGCGTTCGAATGGAGGCGGATTTTCATGCTTCGGCGGCTTGGCACCTAGTGGATGTTTGGTATCCCACATATACGATGGGGCATCGGGGGCGGTACCAGCAAAATATGGGCTCGTTTCGTAAATCACCGGCAGCTTCAGGCCCTCGGTATCCGTCTGCTTGGGCCGAGTAACCGCTACATGCATGCGGTCTTTTTTGCCATCGCCATCGGAGTCAAAGTCAGTTTCGACCCATAGATCGTGCCGAATCCACTCTTTGGAATCCTTGAAGCCGGGAACGATTTGAGCTTGGCCTTCATCAAAAACTGGAACCGATTTTTCATCAGCTTGCAACACGCCACAAGGCATCGATAGCAATGCAACAAAGTGTGCAAACGAGCGGACGGTTAGTGTTTTCATTGAGCGAATCATGTAGATTGTTCCAGAGTTAATTGTTCGCGAATGACTACAACGTAACTCGAATCTTTCCAAATTGCTACAAAGCTGCAACGGATTTGCTCCATGCAAAACACCGACGAAACCAACGCCAAGTTGCCGAGCGATCAGTCCAGCGAATCTTGCACTGAATCTTCTCTCAGTTTCGACCAACTCCAATTCCCGGCGTACATCCTATGCGGCGGGCAGAGCGTGCGTTTTGGCACCGATAAAGCTCGAGTACGGATCGATCATCAACCGCACTTACTGAGGCTAGCGAAATCACTTCGTAACCAAGGTCATGAAACACATTTTGTCGCAGACAGCATAGATCGATACAAAGACCTGGGCATTGCAACTATCGTCGACGTGCAACCGAAGTCTGGACCGATGTCAGGTCTAATTGCCGCCGCCAAACACCGCGCCAGTTACTATGGCAGCGGCTGGTTTCTATTGCTCAGTTGCGATCAACTGCGATGGCAACCAAAATATTTCCATTGGCTGGCAAGTCACGTGCGAGCGAATCTTGACGCGATCACGTACCGCGATCCGCGTATTCAACCGATTCCAGGTTTGTACCACACCCGCATCGAAACGGCAGCGGAGAAGGCATTGGTGGTCAATCAGTTGTCGCTAAAACACATGCTCGAATCCAGTAAGGCTGCGGTTTCAATCGACGAGAATGAAAATCCCCGCGATTGGTGTTTCAATAGCCAGGCAGAGCTAAACTCGCTTCTTGATAAACTTGAGCAAGAGTTCGAGCTATGATTGGGCTCTTTGGGCCATTTTGCATCCGACAATC
>JANNNN010000342.1:0-6690 GCA_031398555.1 Planctomycetia bacterium
AAGACTCGGCGGGAGCCTCGGTTTCCCGGTGGACTGTTCGATCGCTGGTGATTGCGAGACGGCTGACGATGCGAGCGTCAGCGCGGATGCTGGCAGCAACCGCCACAAATGTCAGGTTCAAGTTTAATTTAACCTCGAACCCCGAAGCGATGCACGGTCGTCTGCTCAAACTGCTCGCCGGGATTTAAGCGTGTCGTTGGAAACTCTGGCTGATTTGGAGCGTCTGGATAATGCTGTGTCTCTAAGCAAAATCCACCGTGCTGGACATATTCGCCATCGAGATGATTGCCGGTGTACAGTTGCATTCCAGGCTGCGTGGTAAGCACTTCCATGGTTCGGCCGGTCTTCGGGTCAAAAACGTGCCCAGCCGGTCTCAACTGTCCAGCTTGCCCATCAACGATGAAACAATGATCATAACCTTTAGTCGCGGGCAACTGAGCAATGCGTTCTCCAACAAAGTGCGGCTGACGAAAATCGAGCGCCGTTCCGGCAACGTCCGATAGTTGGCCAGTTGGAATCAACGTATCGTCCACGGAGAGGAATCGACCGCAATTCAACTGCAGTTGGTGTTCGAGCACATTTCCAGACTTTGCCCCGGATAGATTCCAATACGAGTGATTGGTTAAATTGATGACCGTTGGCGCATCGGTGGTCGCGCGAAAGACGAACGTCAATTCGTTGGAGTCGTTCCAGAGGTAATCAGCGACCACGTCGAGATTTCCTGGGTAACCTTCTTGGCCATCGGGACTACGAAGTTGAAATCGTATGCCGATAGATGTTTCATTTTTCATTTCGCTACCGCACCAGAACAATTTGTCAAAGCCGACGATTCCACCATGTAGATGATTGGGGCCATTGTTGATCGCGAGCGTGTAGGTCTTTTTGTCTAACTGAAACTGTCCACGGGCGATCCGATTGCAAAAACGCCCGACTGTCGAACCAAAATACGGATGGCGTGCGAGGTACCCGTACAGCGTCGAATAGCCCAAATTAACGTTGGCAAGTTGTCTACTACGATCAGGAACTTTGACACTGACTAGAATAGCACCATAGTCGGTCACGGCGACACTATTGCCTGAGCGATTGGTCAGCGTGAAAAGTGTTATCGATTGGCCATCAGCCGTCTTGCCGAAATCAGATCGCTGCACGTTCATCAAGAAAAACTTTCAGGAAACTGGATTTTGTTGCCAAACAATGAGTTTAGATTGTGCCAACCAGCGTCATTGTGGCCAGTTTTGGCCGTTCGCCAAGCCGACGTACAGAGGCCGACAATCAGCTCGACTGTTGGTTACCTCCATACCAAAAAGGCTATTTTCCTCAATAACCGGCCTGATGTGCAGAATTTAGCAACAACCTATTGGCTTAGGCAACCTTTACCGGGAGAAACCAACAAGTTCAACGACCATTATGACAGCCGCCAACGTGTGTGACCCTTTAGAAGCCTTTCCCGAGCATCAGTCTTGGCTGCGTACAACGCTGCAAGCAAGGCTGGGCTGCGCACACGAAGTTGAAGAAGTAATGCAGGAAGTGGCAATAGCGGCCGCAACTCAATCGGCCAAATGCGAACCGGTCGAAAGAGTAGCACCCTGGCTGTACCGAGTTGCACTCCGGCAGATGTTGCTCTTTCGCCGCAAAGCCGGACGGCGCAAGCGATTGATCGAGAATGCCGCAAAACTCGCTCCCGAGTCTGAATCGCACAGTCGCACGCGCGAGCCGCTGGACTGGCTGATCAGCCTGGAACGACAGAAAGAAGTTCAACTGGCGATGAGCTGCATGTCGGAACGTGATCGCCAATTGTTGATGTTGAAGTATGTGGATGGATTGTCCTATGGAGAAATCGCTCAACGGATTGGAGTCACGGCGAGTTCGGTGCAGTCGCGACTGCATCGAGCACGAGCGCTGCTGCGAGAGAAGTTGTTAAGTACCCAGTGATAGCAACCCAGTGATGGCAATTGTTTGTAGAGGTTGTGATGAAAGATAGTCGGCCCAAAATCGATGAACTGTTGATCGATGAACTTGTATCAGGTCAATTGACAGGCGAGCGCTATCGCGCCGCGTTGCTTGCTTTCGAGGCAGAACCAGCGAAGTGGCGGGACTGTGCGTTGGCGTTTCTTGAAGAGCAAGCACTGCGAAGCGAGTTGCGTGAATTGGCGCGAGGCACGATCAACTGGTCGGAGGTGGATTGTCTGGAAGGAGCTGCAGTCGATGGTGCCGCGTCCGTTGTCACAGATCCGCATCCCACTGGTCAAAATAATCTTGTGTCTTTGCAATTCAAACAGCAATGGAGCAGTAGCTTCAGAACCATTTTGTCGACGACGGCGTTGTTGCTTGTTAGCTTTACGGTGGGCTGGTTAGGGTCTGAAGTTTTAGCGGAACGCCAAAGAACGATGTTGGAGTCCAGACTCAACTCCGTGGTACAGAATTCAACTGAAGTGCGTCCACAGAATAGTCCAAAAATCGAGCCTGAATTTGTAGTCGATCGCCCCGGATCATTTGATCGCGGCATTCCGAGTTCAATTCGCGAACTAGAACGCAATGGTAGAGTTAGCGTCAAGACATATGACATGCTGGTGCCCACAACTTTGAAAGACGGCTCGCCAGCATATGTTCCTGTTCAACAGATGATTTTAAGTCGCGGTTCGGTTGAATCGTACTGATTAAAGCACAGCTACAAAGGGGTAGCACAGGCAACAAGTAATAAGTCGTTAGGAATTCAAGTATTCGCCGGAAATGCAAGTTAATACAATGGAGAAATGGAAATGCGTGTGAGTTCTTTTAGGTTTTGGATTACCGCTAGTGCTCTTTGGGCCGCAGTCACTTGTTTAGGTAATCGCGTGCAAGCGATGCAAGCGGACGCCAACAACCAGGATCGGGAAATCTCCCTCTTCATTACCACTGACGATGATGAAGTCGCGAGCGAATCAGAACAGAACGCTGCGCCAAAGTTTTGGCTGGGGATTGCCCTCAAGCCGGTGGAAGGCGACTTGGCCAAGTATATTGGCTCGAGCGATGGCGTATTGGTTGATTCGGTATATCCCGATAGCCCAGCCAGTAAAGCAGGACTAGAGATGGGAGATATTCTAGTCGCCATTGGTGATGAAAAACTGACGGACCCCAAGTCACTGTTGGCTCAAATGTTGAAAGTAAAAACTGACGTAGGGGGCGCAGTACCGACTTTTAAGCTGAAGATATTACGCAAGGGTGATACCAGATCGCTCGAATTAACACCAGTCGCTCGTCCGCCTGAGAGGATGAACGTCACCGTCAATACGGCAGGGATCGCACAACTCACCGACGATATCAAAGGAGCGCTTTCATTTTCGATCGACTTGAACGACAAGTCGCCTGAAGAGATTGAAAAGATGGTTGAGAGGCTCCATGGTGATAATTCTAATGTGCGCATTCTTCGCTTCGGAACACCCGCCAAAGTTCACGGCGATTCGAAGGCGACAACTAGAATGGAGATTCATAAATCAGTGGACGGAAAGAATGTAGACGTTACCGTCAATCGGGACGGGGATGCCCCCGCCAGGATTGTTGTTACGAAGGACGGTAAGTCAACAGAATATTCCAGCGACAAAATGGATGACATGCCAGAGGACATGCGCAAGATGGTCACTGAAATGCTCGAAAAGAAAGGAAGTGTCACCGGGGAGGGTCGCATCGCTGGCGTGAATAATGACGCGAAGTTGAATAAAGATGGCAAGCCGACCACAGATCGCCTCGCAGAAATCAGAGAGCGAATCGCTTTGATTGCTCCCAACGGAAACTTTGATCTTAAGGGAGTGATGGACAAAGATATGGCTGAAAAAGTCAGTTCGATGGCCAAGGAAATAGCTGCCCGTGCGGAGCAATCTTCCAAATGGGCTCAAGCCGCAGCAGCGATGCCAGCAGAAGTTAAAGAGCTGAAATCGCAAGTCGAATCCTTACGCGCCGAGATCAAAGAATTGCGCGATCAATTGAAAACAAATCTCAAGCAGACTTCCGACAAATAGGTTGTTAGCCTGATTCGAAATTGCGACGCCAAGTCGAAAATCAAATAAACGAAAGGCATCGGGTTAACTCCGATGCCTTTTGTGTTTTTCAGTTTTACTATCAGGTCGACTACCAAGGGGCGCGAACTGGATAGACCCCGAACTGGCGTGTGTTGCTTGGCCAAATCGGTGTTCCTAAGAACGCTCCGCCGCCACCCGATGTTTGGGCCGGTCCATACTGATGATAAATCGGAGTCATCGTGTTTTGGCTGACGCCCCACGAGTAATTCTGTTGCATCATCGAGTTAGGTGGAACGACCAAAGCAGTTGGCGCTCCATAAGGCAAGTAGTAATAGTCCCCGTGCCAAGGTTGTTGGTTCGCAAAGCGATGCGCCCAAGCATCGCCTTTGGTGGCTAGCCCTTGATTAAATACGCGTTCGACCGGTTGAGCAATGCGAGCAGACCGATATTGAGCGGATGCAGTACCTTGTAACGAAAGGCCAATGGCGCATACGACTGCGGCGATTAGCAAGTTCTTCATTTGAGCTCCTTTTGCAAGTTTCATCGCGTTCTATCGTACGTCCGGTCGCCCGGTCCAGCCAATAGTTAGCGAGGCAAAGAAAAAGTTTTCCAAAGGCCATGGACACCGGTACGAACTGGTGGAACATAATAGTGAACGCCAGTCCGGTTCAAACCACGACCTTGGTCGTAGTAGTTGTGGTAGCGTTCATTATGCAAGTACATCATTTCGTGCGGATACAATGGTTGATAAGTGTTATAAGTGTGCCCGACGTGTGCTGGAACGGGCACAGGTGCAATGTACATCACTGCATTATTTTGGTTCGCATAGCCTTGAGTGTACTGCTGGGCGAACAACGGCGAGCCGTTTTGCGCTTGAGCGGTTGCGGCGAACTGGGTTAGTCCAACGAAACCGACAATCGCACCAACGACAGTCGATCTTAGTAGCTTAATTCCGAAACGCATCGATTGTGCTCCCTTCCTTGGGTCTTCTCAGAAACTCGGCTGATTTCAAAAAACTAGGTGACTTGGATCGCTTTGTGTTTTTTCAGTCCATCTAACAGTCAGCGAATCTTCTGGGTTGCCTTGCTTCCGTGCGCGGCTTGATAAATCCGGCTATTTATCCCCTTGGCGTCCCATCGGACAAATCTGCGGCTTTTCCAAACGTTATCTCGTTGCCGTAGAACAACTTCGCCGAGCTGAATAACCGAAAAGATCGCTCCAATCCGGTGGCTGCGCTTCGAAAAAACTGCCCTCCGCTGACTGATCGACAATCCGAAAAACGAGGTTTCTTTCGATTTACTGCCCGCACAGCCTCCCCAAACAGCCGGTCTTGACTGAAAGTCGATTCGCGGGAAAGCTATCAGCCTCTGGACAGTGGAAACGGAATCGTGAGCATTGACAGCATTTGACGCAAACTTCGATGCAGTTGCTGCATATTACGATTCGCGAAATTCGCTCCGGAATGACGAAATTGACGAATAGCTAATCCGCTCTGTTGCGGACGAGTCGCCGTCTGGAAGTGAAACAAGGAGGGGTTCCCCTGTGGCAAAACGCCGTTCGCCTAACGATAACCAAGATAGTAATATCCCAGCGAACCCAATCGAAGCGGTCTCGTTGAGCGAAGCTGCGCAAGACCGCTACCTCAATTATTCGTTATCAGTCATCACCAGTCGAGCTCTCCCAGACGTCCGCGATGGTCTGAAACCGGTCCAGCGTCGTATTCTGTATGCGATGGACCAACAGGGGTTGAATTTCAACGCCAAGCATCGCAAGTGTGCGTCGGTTGTGGGGGACGTGATGGGAAAGTACCACCCACACGGTGACAGTTCAATCTACGACGCGCTTGTCCGGATGGCCCAACCCTTCGCTCTGCGCATGCCACTGGTCGATGGCAGCGGCAATTTCGGTTCGATCGACGGCGACAACGCAGCTGCAATGCGATACACCGAGTGCCGTTTGTCGGCTCTCGCTTCGGAAGTCTTGACGGACTTGGGGGCGAACATCGTCCCGTTCAAGCCGAACTACGATGGCAGTCATCGCGAGCCAGTCGTTCTACCAACCCGTGTCCCCAACATGTTGGTCAACGGAGCCACCGGTATCGCGGTTGGGATGGCCACCAACATTCCGCCGCACAACTTGGGTGAAGTTTGCCGTGCGCTGCTCAAGCTGCTGAACGATCCGGAGATCAAAGACTACCAGTTGGTTGCCAACGACGCCGTACAGGGCCCGGACTTTCCAACCGGCGGTCAACTGATCAATACGAAAGAAGAACTGCGCGAGATCTATCGCACTGGGCAAGGTTCGCTGAAGATCCGGGGCAAAACAAAATCGGGTGGCGACTCGCGGGGCAGCAAGTTACTGCACATCATTGAGATCCCATACGGAGTCAACAAATCGGTATTGGTCGAGCGGATCGCCGAAATCGTTGTCAGTGGCAAGATGCCGCTGATCGAAGATGTCCGCGACGTTTCGACTGAGGATATTCGCATTGACCTTCACTTGCGGAAAGACGCGGACGAAGGAAAAGTGCTGGCGTATCTCTACAAGAATACGCCACTGCAAACCAATTTTGCCGTGAACATTACTTGTTTGGTGCCGACAGAGAATCCGGAAGTCGGCGCACCGCAACGTCTTGGTCTGAAGGAAGTTCTTTGGCACTTCTTGCACTTCCGTTTGCAAGTCGTCACCAATCGGT
>JANNNN010000356.1:0-1600 GCA_031398555.1 Planctomycetia bacterium
CGTATAACGCGAATCTTTTACGGTAACTTTGCTGACCATGAGCGTGACAGGCCGAATTTGCACGTCGCTATTGAGAATGGCGAACACGCGGGTGTGTCCCTTGACTTGATCGCCCAGCAGAGTCGCCAGCGCTGTTCCAACTGGCCCGTCCAGTTCACCGATGGCAATCTCAGGCTCTGCGCACAAATAAGCTTCACTGCCTTCAACCAACGCTTCTGCCGTTCGCATTCCGATTCGCATTTTCCAATTTCCTTATTTAAGTAGAGCCGGGAGCTGCGGTCATTTTGTACGCATTCTATTGTTATGCATCGAAATGGTGTAGCGGAGCGGGTTCGTAGGATCGGAGCATTTGTCCTGTCCTTCCTCTTTATTGAACAACTCTTCCGCGAGGGCAATTTCGAAGGGCGGTCGGGACTATGGCCCCAGGCGACGAATCAGTCCCTCGATTATCGAAATTTCGCTACAATCTGCCGACTTCAAACAAAATTTCGTTCTTCGGAGCCGAGCGGGTGTGGACTAAGCGAATACCTTTCAAAGTCGATATAGCCGGTGTGATCGAAATCATGGGCTCGTCGCTGTACAGCCGTCCCGACACGCCGATTCGCGAGCTGATTCAGAACGCTCATGACGCCATCATGCGCCGCCGCAACCGTGACTTGGACTATCAAGGTCGCATCGATATCGAACAAGACGCCGAGCGCAACACGCTCAGTTTCACTGACGACGGAATCGGATTGTCGCCTGCCGAAGCAGAAGAATACTTGGGGACACTCGGAATCGGCATTACTGGATTATTAAAAGGTCGCGGCAGCGAAGAAGCTCGCACCACGGTCACCGGTTCCGGTGATCAACTGATAGGTCAGTTCGGAATCGGCTTGTTCAGTTCGTTCATGTTAGCCAATCGGTTGGTCGTCGAAAGCCGACGATCGGATCATGAGGAGGGCATGCGCTGGTCGGCGGGTGCAGGGACTGATATCGAATTATCGAGTTCGACGCGCGAGAATACAGGAACGACCGTCACGTTATTCTTGAAGCCAGAGTGCCAAGCTCTAGCGGAAAACTCGGAAATGCTGGAAGCGGCCATCAAGAATTTTGCTGACTTTATTCAGATACCCATCTATGTAAATCGGGCTCCGGCGCGGAGTAATTTGATCAATGTTGCTTGGTTCAGTCCCACACCCGATCCAGAATCGATCGAGCTGGACTTATCGAGCTACTTCCACGAGTCGCCGCTCGACGTGATTCCCATTCACATCACTCAGCCTGTTCATGTCGAGGGTGCGCTTTACATATCTCCGCAGCGCACGCCAGGGTTCTCCGATGACGCCGTTGTGGCCGCTACGATTCGACGGATGGTAATCTCGCGACGCATTCAAGACCTTCTTCCGCCGTGGGCATCGTTCCTACGCGGGATCTTGGAATTGCCCGATTGCTCGCCAACTGCCAGTCGAGAGGACTTGGTGCGCGATGGTAAATTTCTTGCCGTTCGAATCGCGGTCCAGGAGCAGATCTACGCGCACTTCCGCGAGCTAGCCGATGAACATCCACAGCGGTTAGAAGCCATCATCAATTGGCATCGCTTCACCATCGCTGGCGCGGC
>JANNNN010000362.1:0-10054 GCA_031398555.1 Planctomycetia bacterium
ACCTTCTTGTCATTGGGAATGTCCACACCGAGAAGACGCGGCATGAAGGTTTCCTTTGCGATCTCTAAGTACTTACGAATCAAAAACTTATGTCAAACAGTGATCTCACAGACCACTGCTAATGCTGTACCGAATCGAGGAGTATACCGCAGTCGGTCTAGGTCTGACAAGCCGTAACACGTTTATTTGTCAACGCTAGGTCGTAAATAAACGCCACGATTCCAATCAGTTACCTCGAGAACGCTACTGCAGCTCGCCCACAGCGGCATGCAACGCCACTGCCAACTTAATCTCCTCGAATACTTCCGTCTCCGAAAGCTCGCCATCGACCGTCGACAACAAGCCTTGCTGGAAATAGTAGTCCAAAAGCGGTGAAGTCTGGGTTCGAAAAACTCGCAGACGCTCGACAATCGTTTGACTGCTATCGTCCGACCGATTCTCGATGGAAGCCCGCCTTAACAGTCGTTCCACCAACTTTTCTTCCGAAACCTGCAAACTCAAAACCAAATCAATTCTCTGCCGCTCCCGAGCCAAATGCTCGTCGAGCAACTGAGCCTGTACCAACGTTCTGGGAAAACCGTCAAACAAGCTTCCCGCTGCACAATCTGGCTCAGCCAAACGCTTTGCAACTATGCTCATCACCAAGTGATCGGGGGCTAGTTTGCCAGCATTCAAATGCTCTCCCACCCACTTCGCGTCCGCTGTTCCTTGGCTCACCAACTCACGCAACAGGACCCCCGTCGATAACTGCGGGACCCGCAACCATTCGACCAGCCTTTTGCACTGCGTGCCTTTGCCCGCACCCGGAGGCCCTATGAAAATTAGTCGCATGGAAAAAATCTCTAACAGTTGATAACCGCTGCGCCACCAACTGTTAACTTAACCTTCGAGCAAGCCTTTATAGTTCCTCATCAACAGGTGGTTATCAATCTTTTGAATCAAATCGAATGCAACACTCACCGCAATCAACAATCCGGTTCCACCATAAAACGATGCGACTGAGTACGACACGTCCAACTGGGTGTTAACAATGATTGGCACAATCGCAACCATCGAAAGGAACGCAGCGCCAACGTATGTAATGCGAACCATGACTTTTTCAAGATAATCTGCTGTCCGTTTTCCCGGACGGTATCCCGGAATAAACGTCCCGTGGTCTTTCAAGTTCTCTGACATTTCCTTAGGGTTGAACGTAATCGACGTCCAGAAATAGCAGAAGAAGAAGATCAGAAGTACGTACAGCACAACATAAGTAAGTGACTGACCGTTCGTAAACGCACTTCCCAGCGAAGTGAAGAAAGCCACTGCTGTTTTGTTCTGGAACCACGTTGCAATCACACCGAACAAAAGACCAGGCAACATCAGCAGACTGCTAGCAAAGATGATCGGCATGACACCGGCTTGGTTCAAGCGAAGCGGCAAGTGTTGTTTGGTACCACCGTAAACGCGTCGACCCCGAACATGCTTTGCACTCTGCGTCTGTATTCGACGCTGCCCCAGCGTTATGAACACAACTCCGAAGACAACCGCGACGAACAGCGCCGCCAAAACGATCAATTTGTCAGGACCGATCGCACCCGACGATCCACTCAGCTCCGTTGTCATATTCTGCCGCAGCTCATACAGTGCTTTCGGCATCTGCGCCAAAATGCTCGCCATGATTAACAGGCTGATTCCATTCCCAATCCCGTACTCGTCGATCTGCTCGCCGAGCCACATCAGGAACACTGTTCCGCAGGTCATAATGGCCACAGCCGTAATCTGCCAGCCAAAATGCAACGTTGACGTACCAGTTGCGTAGAACTGAGGCGATACCGCATTCGGGTCCGCCATAATCACATACTTCAGAAACACCCAGCTCTGGATGATGCACAAGAACACGGTCAGATAACGAGTGTACTCGTTAATCTTCTTCATGCCCGTTTGGCCTTCTTTGCGAAGCTGCTCAATCGGTTTCCAAACGCTTCCGAGGAGCTGAAACACTATCGAGGCGGAGATATACGGCATGATACCCAAGCCGAAGATCGTAACTTGCCGCAAATCGGTAGCAGCAAATACGCTAAATTTTTCGAGGAAAGTATTCATCTCATTGCCTGCTGCCGCGCCGACTTGGCTACGTACCATCGGCAAGCGAATTTGGTAGCCGACGCGGTAGACCGCAAGCAGCGCAAGCGTTAGAACAATTTTCTGACGCAGTTCAGGTATCGTGAAGATAACTCTGAGTTTTTCTATCATAGGTTAAGCTCCCAACTTTCGTCGCCCGCTCCAGTTGGCAACTTGGCTCCAACGGAACCCAACCTTGCCGACCGGGGTCGATTAGCTCTTTGCACCTTGCTTGGCCAAATACGCGACGCGCTCCTTCGGAGTGCGCTTCGCCTTCAATTCCGTCACCGTGCCACCGGCAGCAGTGATTTTTTCCTTGGCTGAATCGCTAAACCGATGAGCCGAAACCGTCAGAGATTTATCAACAACGCCGTCACCAAGAATCTTGATCACGTCAAAAACTTTCTTGACGATCCCTTTGTCCTGCAATGACTTCGGCGATATTTCTTCACCAGCCGCAAATTCTTCGTTTAAACGACCAACGTTAACAGCGATCACTGTCAACGCGTACCGATTGTTAAAACCACGCTTCGGAATGCGCCGAATCATCTGCAAGTCACCACCCTGAAATGCAGGATGGCGCGAGTAACCGCTGCGTGACTTGGCACCGTTGTGCCCCCGCCCAGCCGTCTTGCCTTGTCCCGTACCGGGACCACGACCGAGACGTCGAGGCTTGCGATTCTTTACAATTCCGACGTTTACTTCATCAAGTCTCATGACAGCTTCACCCCACGCAGTCGCTCGACATCTTCGCGAGTCCGCAACTGCTTCAATGCATCAAATGTAGCTTTAACGAGAACTGATGGGTTGTTAGATCGGAAACTCTTCGAGAGAATGTCCTTCAAACCCACAGCCTCACAAACCGACCGAACCGCAGGACCTGCGATAATACCGGTACCAGGGCTGGCAGGCAGTAAAATCACTTTCGCAGCGCCGAATCTTCCGATCACCGCGTGTGGAATCGTTCCGTTGATAATCGGTACACTGATGTTGTTATGATTGGCTTGCTTTTGCGCCTTGGTAACACTCGGTGGAACCTCGTTGGCTTTGCCATATCCGTACCCAGCACTACCTCTACCATCACCTACTACAACCAACGCAGCAAAACTAAAGCGGCGTCCGCCTTTGACAACGGCCGCACAGCGTTTGATCTTCAAAACGCGCTCAATGCCACCATCGCTTTGAGACTGTTCATTTACGTTTGCCACGACGAAAGACTCCGATTACCCGTTGGATTAAACCAACCGAAAACAAAACCGCTTAGAATTCAACTCCACCCGCACGAACCGCTTCAGCAAAAGCCGCTACGCGTCCGTGATACTTGCAACTACCACGATCCAGACAAGCCTTGAGCACACCAGCGGCCTTGGCCTTCTGAGCGATCACGTGTCCGACCTTAACCGCCGCATCGCAATTGCTACCGTTCCCCTGGAACTCCTTGTCAAGACTGGATGCAGCGAACAACGTACGTCCGCTCTCATCGTCGATAACTTGACAACCGAAGTGCTTCAACGTTCGCGAAACGCTCAAGCGCGGACGCTCAGCGGTGCCTCGAACGGTTTTGCGAACGCGGAACTTACGGCGTTGGCGTTGCGTGTTGACTATTTTCTTGATTTTCATAGGGCACCAGCCGCTATTTCCGTTACCGAAATTTACAGTGAATTACAAACGCGCCAGAATTGCTCTGACCAACTAGGTCGCCGACTTACCAGGTTTAAGCTTAACAACTTCTCCCTGGTAGCGAATCCCCTTGCCCTTATAAGGCTCTGGTTTTCGCAACGAACGAACTTCCGCAGCAAACTGTCCGACCTTTTGCTTGTCGCAACCTTTTACAACGATGTGCGTTTGGTCTGGACAGGTTACATCGAGTCCAGCTGGGATTTCCTTCTTCAATTCGTTGGCAAAACCAACGCGAAGCTGCAAAACCTTACCCTGAATCGAGCAAATAAATCCAACGCCGACGACTTCGAGACGCTTCTCGTAACCGTCTTTAACACCCAAGATCATATTATTGATCACTGCGCGAGTGAGGCCGTGAAGTTCACGCGACGTTCGTTCTTCGTCTCGACGCGTCACAGAAACGGATGCACCGTCTTCCGCAACAGCAACATTGACCTCAGGGCGAAGCTTGAATTCAAGCTTTCCCTTAGGGCCTTCGATCGAAACGACTGAATCGTCAACGCGGACTTTTACTCCAGCGACAACAGGAACAGCTTTTTTACCAATTCGTGACATGGTTTAGCCAACCGCCAACATGTATGGATCAAAACGCAAGGTTAACAAACCTCGCACAAAACCTCACCGCCAATGTTCTTCTGCCGAGCTTCACGATCACTTACCACACCTGAACTGGTGCTAATGATCGAAATGCCCAAGCCGTTAAGCACCGGACGCAAATCTCGACTTTTACTAAATACCCGTCGCCCAGGCTTGCTCACGCGTCGAATGCTCTGAATAACACGTTCACCGTTAGGTCCGTATTTCAGCTCGATGCGCAGCTTTTTAAAGGGCTCTTCACCCTCAATTTCTTTGAAGTCCCAAATGTAGCCCTCACGCTTGAGGACGTCTGCTACTCCAACCTTAACGTGCGAAAGGGGAACATCGACAAATTGTCGTTCCACGCGCACAGCGTTACGAATTCGAGTGAGCATATCAGCAATAGGGTCGGTCATCATGGCGTCAGTGTCCCCTTACAACTACCAGCTTGCCTTGCGAACACCGGGAATTAAGCCTTGGTCTGCTAATTTGCGGAAGCAAATTCGGCAGATACCAAACTTACGATAGACCGCACGCGGCCGGCCACAGAGCTTGCAGCGATTCTCTCGCCGCACCGCAAATTTCGGTGTGCGATTCGCCTTTGCGATTTTGCTTTTGCTTGCCACGGGATAGGTTTCCCCGCTAATCCAAATGTCTAGTTAAATCGAACGTATTTTGCCACATTTCGCTCGCCGGGTTCCTACGAAACCCAGTTCGCGTTGCCACTTATTAAGCAGCTTCTTCCTTCTTACCGGCTTTGAAAGGCATTCCCATCAGCGTCAACAACATCAGCGCCTGATCATTCTCATTCGCTGTTGTGCAGATCGTGATGTTCATCCCCTGCGGTTTGGTGTATTTGTCCGGATTCAACTCCGGAAATACTAACTGCTCCGACAGTCCCAAGCTGTAGTTTCCCTGACCATCGAAGGCCGTTCGACTAATGCCACGAAAGTCACGGACCCGTGGAAGCACGATACTAATCAAACGATCAAGAAACTCGTACATCCGGTCGCGCCGCAACGTAACCTTGCAACCAATCGGCATTCCTTCTCGCAACTTAAATCCCGCAATTGACTTGCGCGACAAAGTCATGATTGGACGCTGTCCTGCAATATCAGCCATCGCGTCAAATGCGATTTCTAAGTTCTTCTTATCCGCCACCGCTGATCCTACACCCATGTTGACGACAATTTTCGTCAACTTGGGAATCGCCATCGGATTCGTGATACCCAACTGCGTGGACAACTCCGGGCGAATTTCGTCTTGGTAGCGCTGTTGTAAGCGAGGGGCCATGGCCGAAAATCCTAGTACAAACTCAACAAATTACTGTGATCTACCCGGCCTCGGCCGAGCCCAATTCTACAATCCGTATTCTTATCGCTGTGCAGTAAACCGCTTAGCTCTGCGCGTACTTGGGATTCGGACCAGCCAGCTGTCCCATTGCGGCGCCACTCTTCTTCGCAAAGCGCTCTTTGCTGCCGTCCTTCAGGAACCGCACGCCAACTCGGGTGCGCTTTCCAGTCTCAGGACAAATCAACATTACATTGCTAACGCTGACTGCCATCTCTTTACTCAGCCGCCCGCCCTGTGGGTTCTTACCACTACGCTTGACATGCTTGTAAGCCTTGTTGACGCCTTCGACGACAACTCGGTTATCCTCACGGTTCAACTTCAACACCTTGCCACGAGTGCCCTTGTCGACTCCGCGGATCACTAATACTTCATCACCAACGCGGATTAACATCAGACCACCTCGTTCGCCAGGCTAACAATCTTCATAAAGTTTCGCTCACGCAACTCGCGGGCAACTGCACCGAAGATACGTGTACCACGTGGATTTGAGTCTTTATCGATCAAAACCACCGCGTTGTTATCAAATTTAATGTAGCTGCCATCTGGCCGTCGAGTCGGGTGACTGCAACGAACCACGACCGCACGCACTACAGCCTTCTTCTTTATCTCGCTGGCCGAATTGACGCTCTTGACCGAGCAAATAATGACATCCCCGATACCTGCGTATCGACGGCGACTGCCACCGAGCACCTTGATGCACATCACTTCGCGTGCACCCGTGTTGTCGGCAACTGCCAATCGTGTTTCTTGTTGTATCATGCTTCACCAAAACCGTCGGTTCGAATCTCATACCCAATCGTATGTTTTAAACACGCGAGAAAAGCCCGCGAGGCACTATTCAGCTGCAGGAGCCGCTTCTGTATCCAACTGATCCAAAGTCGCTGTCAATTCGTTCGTACTACTTCGACGAGCTTCACGCAAAGCAGCCATATCGACTTCTTTGCTTTTCTCGACAACTCTCACCAACGTCCAACGCTTCAACTTGCTCAATGGTCGGCTCTCGCGGATCTCCACTAGATCACCCGAAGCGGATTCGTTCAGTTCATCATGCACATGACAAACGGAACGACGCTTGATGTACTTGCCATACTTGGCATGACGTACGGTGCGGTTGATCTCAACGCGGCGAGTCTTCGCTGCCTTGTCGCTGGTCACCACTCCGATCAAAATTCTGGCTGGCATGTTGGGCCTATAAATCTGTCACAACTATTTACTACCACCAGGCCCGCGAACTCATTCGCTGGACCCACTGTCAAATTACTTCTTCACAACTCGAGTTCGCTCGCCTTGCAGCGTACGAATGCGAGCAATCAAACGACGGTTACGTCGCACTTCACTCGGCGAGTCCAGCTTCTCGGTCTGCGATTGAATACGCAAACGGAAAAGTTGACTTGACGCATCTTTAGCGGTCAGCTCAAGCTGCTCGTCGCTCATCTCTCGTAATTCGCTTAACTTCGACATCACAAACCTCTAAAGCTTCTACTAAGCCGGGCGTCGACGAACAAGTCGCACAGGCACAGGCATCTTGGCAGCCAACCGTGCAAAACAAACCTTCGCTTGCTGCTCGGTGACACCACCCAGTTCGTACAAAACAGTTCCAGGGCGAATAACGGCGACCCAGTGTTCTGGCTCCCCCTTACCCTTACCCATTCGAGTTTCCAAAGGCTTGGACGAAATCGGCTTATCTGGGAAGATCCGAATGTAAAGTCGACCTTCACCGCGGACATACTGCTGTGCCGCGATACGTCCTGCTTCAATTGTTCGAGCCTTCAACCAACCACCCATCGTTGCTTGCAAACCAAAGTCGCCAAAGACAACCTTGTTTCCGCGGGTAGCATTACCTTTTATACGCCCTCTTTGGCTTTTTCGATGCATTACTCGCTTGGGCATCAGCGCCATCGTTAGCGTCTCCCGCGTAAGAACCTTGATTGACCCAGACCTGAACCCCAATGTTACCTTGCGGCGTTGACGCTTCCGCAAAGCCGTAATTAATCTTCGCTTGGATCGTGCTCAACGGCAGAGCTCCAGCATTGGCTTTTTCGCGGCGAGCCATTTCAGCTCCACCCAATCGACCTGCCAACTGAACCTTAATACCTTTAGCACCGGCATCCATCGTTGTTTCAATCGCACGTTTCATCGTACGACGGAAATTCGCACGCTTCATTAACTGCTGAGCTATTTCCTCAGCAACCAACTGCGCTTGTATCTCTGGGCGAGCCACTTCCTCAATCTTGAGGTTGACTCGACGGCCGATCAACGATTGCAATTCTTCTTGCAGCGTCTCAACCTCTTGCCCTTTTTTACCAATAATCAAACCAGGACGAGCCACAAACAACATCACGCGAACTTCATCCCGAGTTCGCTCGATCTCGATGCGATCAATCCCAGCATTTTTGTAATTCTGCTTCTTCGGATTGTTCTTGATGAACTTCCGAATCTTTTGGTCTTCGACCAGTAGCTCAGCAAACTCCTGCTTCGAGGCGTACCAACGGCTTTTCCAGCCCATGACCACGCCGGTCCGAAAGCCGATAGGATTTACCTTTTGTCCCATATCACATTCTCGCTTCCGAAGGCCGCTTTGGCGAAAACCTCAAACAACTGTTACATGTCATCAATGGATTGCAATTCAACCGTAATATGAGCCGTCCGACGCAAAATGCCGAAAGCCATACCACGAGCTCGCGGACGAATCCGCTTGAATGTCGGACCACCGTCTATGCGAGCATCGGTAACCACCAACCGCTCAGCACTTAGGTTTGTTCCTTTGTTCTGATCAGGGTCCTGCGCATTGCCTACTGCACTCTGCAAAACCTTCTCCAGCATCCGCGCTCCGCGGTGAGGCTGGTACTTCAATATGTTCAACGCTTCATCAGCAAACTTCCCGCGAACCATGTCAGCCAACGGACGAACCTTGCGGGCCGAAATTCTTGCGTATTTGTGTGTGGCTCGGAACGCCATTGTTCGCGACCTTAATCAAATGGTAACTTCTACAGAACCGCAGACCTCACTGGCCCGAAAACTCTGACACTACTTCTTATTGCCCTTGCCGCTGTGACCGCGGAACGTTCTTGTCGGAGCAAACTCACCCAACTTGTGACCAACCATGTCTTCAGTGACATACACTTTCATGTGCAGTCGTCCGTTGTGAACCATGAACGTCGCACCAACGAATTCAGGAACGATCGTGCAGCGCCGCGCCCAAGTCGTAATCGGCTCGCTGCCCTTACCGGCCTGCTGAGCTTTGACGAGCTTGGCGTACAACTTTGGGTCTACAAACGGACCTTTTTTTGTCGAACGTCCCATACCTGATCAATCCCCCGGCTAACTTCTGTGCCAGCTAACTTTTGCAACTAACAAATTCGATTCCTGCCTATCGCAACTTCAGTTGACCATAACGTCGCGATTTACGACGCCGAATGATCGACGAGTTCGATGGCTTGCGTGGACGACGAGTACCACCACCCTTAGTCGGCTTACCTTGCGGCGTAACCGGGTGACGACCACCCTTTGTTCGACCTTCACCACCACCGTGCGGATGGTCAATCGGGTTCATCGCAGTACCGCGGACGTGTGGCCGACGGCCCATCCAGCGAACTCGACCGGCCTTACCCAACACAACCGCATCATGATCCGGATTGCTCGCACGACCAATCGTGGCACGGCAGTTACCAGGTACCCGGCGAATTTCACCACTTGGCAACGACAGCTGAGCCCAATTGGCTTCGCGAGCCATCAACACTGCCAAAGTACCCGCACTTCTGCAGAGCACGCCACCACAACCTGGTTGCATCTCAATACAAAAGACTTCGGTACCCGCAGGCATATTCTTTAGTGGCATGCAGTTTCCGACGATTGGGGCTGCATCCGGTCCGTTTTCGACCTTCTGCCCGGCCTTTAGTCCATCAGGAGCAACTACATAACGCTTTTCACCATCTGCATAAACCAATAACGCAATTCGACAAGTACGGTTAGGATCGTACTGAATCGAGTCCACAGTCGCTGGAATACCGTCTTTATCTCGCTTGAAGTCAATAATACGGTAAGCCTGCTTGTGCCCGCCGCCGCGGTGACGACAAGTGATCTTACCTTGGTTGTTACGCCCACCCGTTTTTGTCTTAGGACGAAGCAACGACTTTTCCGGAACCGCGCCTTTGTCAGCTCGGCAAAATCGCTAACCGAGGAGTTTCTACGTCCTGCGGATGTCGGTCGATATTTGCGTATACCCATTTGACTTACCTACTGACTAAACGCTTGGAAACTTGATCGCTAACCCAGCCACTCACGCGGCACCACTCATCGCATTAGAAGAAGTCAATCCGATGTTCAGCGTTTAGCTTCACAA
>JANNNN010000299.1:0-8723 GCA_031398555.1 Planctomycetia bacterium
GGAATCACAGTATTTGGCGCGAATACTTATGACGTTAGCGGGTGGTCGGTGAGCGGCGCAGGAGACGTTGACGGTGACGGCTTCGATGATATTATCGTCGGGGCTGCCCGCGCTGCGGCACTCGGTAACCTCAAGGATAACGCGGGCGAAAGCTATGTGATCTACGGCAAGGACTTCACGTCATCCGTTTCCCATCTAGGGACATCGGGAAGTGACTCGCTCACCGGATCGACATTTGCCAACAAAATGGTTGGCGGTGCCGGCAACGACACTCTTAATGGCCTCGGAGGTGCGGATGTACTTATCGGTGGCCAAGGCAATGATACTCTTGCAATCAGCGACCTGACATACAAACGAATTGTCGGTGGTACTGGCCTCGATACGCTACGACTGGATGGTGGTGGGCAATCGCTGAACTTGACGACTCTGGCTGACAACCGACTCCTGGGTATCGAACAGATAGATATCGCTGGATCCGGCAACAACACGCTGACACTGAACTATCGCGAAGCGCTGAATATTTCAGATGAGTCCAATACGCTTATCGTTCGACGCAACGCGGGTGACATCGTCAACTTCGGAAATGGCTGGACTCAGGCTGCCGACCAAACGATTGGTTCGGATACGTTCGCTGTTTACACTCAGGGAATTGCCATTCTGAAAGTGCAGTCAGTAAGTACCCCGCCGACTGAAATCTCTATCAGCAACAATATCATTTCCGAAAACACGGCCCATGGAACTATTGTCGGCGTATTTTCCGCATCCGGGGATACCGGTTTTATATATAGCCTAGTGAACGGAATCGGCGGCGGCGATAACGACGCGTTTATTGTCGGTTCCAGTGGAAATAACCTGCTCACTAGCGCTGAGTTCGATTTTGAAACGAAAGGCTCTTATTCGATCCGCGTTAGAGCGTTTGGACTGAGCAGCGGGCTATCCTCCGAACAAACGTTTACGATTAGTGTGACGAACGTTAATGAAGCACCGACCTATCCCGATCTGTCCCCAAATAGCATTGCCGAAAACAATCTGCCCGGCGCGCTCGTTGGGACCCTTAGTAGTACAGATCCAGACCTAGGCGATAGCATTAGCTATAGCCTCGTTGAGGGTGGCGGGAGCGATAACAACACATCATTCACGCTCATCGGAGACAAACTGTACGTTAACAACAGCTTGGATTTTGAGACAAAGGAAATCTACTACATTCGCGCTCGCGCGTCCGATACAAACGGTCGGTTCACGGATAGCACTCTTGCAGTCAGCGTTACCGCCGCTAACGATGCTCCATCGGGGATCGCCCTCTCATCAACCGCGATTGCTGAAAATAACCTAGCAAATGCAGTCGTCGGTACCTTCAGCAGCGCAGACGCAGACTTGAATGATACCTTTAGCTATAGCCTCGCCGCTGGAGCAGGTGATGGAGATAATGTAGCTTTTGCAATTAATGGTGCCAACTTACTTGCCACGGCACCGTTCAACTTCGAATCCAAGCAGAACCTTTTAGTTCGAGTTCGTACGACCGATGCGGGTGGGCTGTTCTTTGAGCAAGAATTCACGATTAATGTTACCAATGTCAACGAGAGCCCCGTCAATTTCGCTTTGCCCAACTCGACCATTTCAGAGAACAATAATATCGGGCAAGTGATCGGGAGCTTCACCATTTCTGATGTAGATGCTGGGGACAGCATCACTTACAGCCTCGTTAGTGGCTCCGGCGACGCGGATAATAGCGCAGTAACTGTCAACGGCACTGAGCTAACCGCTAACGCGGTCTTCGATTTTGAAACGAAGAACGCCTTGAGCATTCTTGTGCGTGCAACAGATGCTGGTGGCTTGTTCGTTGAAAAGAATTTTACAATTGCTATTGTCGACGTAAATGAGAGTCCCACGGCGATCTCGCTCTCCGCGAACAGCCTTGCAGAGAACAATCCTGCCGGTGCGATCATCGGAATGTTCGGCAGCACGGACTCCGATCTAAATGAGACGTTCGACTATAGCTTTGTAAGTGGAGCGAACGACACCGATAACGGCCTGTTCTCCATTGGTCGCAATCAATTGACCACCAATGTTGCCTTCAACTTTGAGGCGAAACCCGACTACAAAATCCGCGTTCGCTCCACGGATTCAGATGGACTGTACTTCGAGCAGGACTTTACGATCAATGTTACGGATGTCAACGAAGCGCCCGTGCTAGTGAACCCCGTAGCGGATTTCACGGTGATCGAGGGAACGACTACCACAGATATCGATTTGGCGCAGGTATTCGCAGATGTGGATGATTCCATTTTGGGCTACACAGTCCAAGTTGGGAACGAAGACCTGCTTACCACTAGTATCAACGGTACGGTTCTGAGGATCACCTATGTCACCCGTAGTCTGGGTTCATCCGCCATCACGGTCACAGCCACCGACAGCGGAAATCTCTCGATCAGCGATGAATTTGTGGTTACTGTCGAAGGGGTAGTACCACAGATTTTGGTTAGCGGTCCATTGGACGGCTATTCGGGCGTAGTTGGGCAGAAGCGGTTCTTGCGCTTTATTACAGATGATCTTGCAAGCAGCGAACAAGAATTCATCTATGAAGTTCAATGGGGAGATGGTTCACCTGTAGAAACAATGACAGGGCCTGCAACAATCGATGCAAGTCATACTTACACATCGATCGGCGCTAAGACGGTTCAAGTTCGAGTCATCGATGAAGATGATAACGCCAGCGATTGGGTTACCAAATCGTTGAACATCCTGCGAATTGAACTGCAAGGAACCGAGCTGGCAGTGGGTGGCAATACAGTTGATGATACGCTGGCCTTTACGCCCGGTGCGAGTGCTCCGACAGGGCAACTCTCGCTGAATGGAACCAACCTTGGGTCTTTCAACATTCCGTCCAATGGAGTCAAGTTCTTCAGCAACGGCGGCAATGACACGCTGACTATGAACGGCACTTCTGGTAACGACACGTTCACCACCGATGGAGCGACCATTGTTTGGAACGGTTCAGCAACTTGGCCTCAGCCGGTACGCTTGAGCGCCGTCGATGCCACCAAACTGCGGGTGCAATCGATAGCAGGAAATGACGAAATCATCGTGAGCAGCGGCACTGCAGAGATCGATGGTGGCACTGGTACCGATCGCATCACCGGACCGAATAGTGGTGGATTGTGGAATGTCACCGGAGCTGGGCTCGGGATGCTGAACGGATTGAACTTTACTGGAATAGAGGCTGTACTTGGTGGCACCGGTAACGACACCTTTGCGTTCACCAGTACTGGAGCGTTCACGGGGCTCGTGGATGGCAATGGTGGCCAGGATACGCTCAACTTAAGTGCCAAAACAACGGCCATCACGGTCAGCTTGTTGGCCAATACCGCCACTTCAACTGGCGGCATACGCAACTTCGAACTGTTTGTCGGGGGTAGCGCGACCGACACTTTCATTGCTCCCAACACGGTCAATGTTTGGCAATTGGCGGGTCAAAAATCCGGTTCGCTTAATTTGACAATTGGATTTTATGGTTTTGAAACACTCAAAGGTGGTACTGGTACGGACAGTTTCGCCGTGGAATCAGCGGCGAATTCCTTCGCCAGCGTCGATGGCGGGTCCGGCACAGATAGCCTGAATTACAGCGGATTTGCGTCAGCGATCCAAGTCGATCTGGCGAACCGAACTGCGCCAGGCATTGCCAGCTTCGTTGGCTTTGAGTCGCTGATTGGCTCAAGCGTGAACGACCTGCTGATCGGTCCGAATAGCGTCAATGCATGGACGATTAACGACCTAAACAAGGGTGCCTTGGGGACAACCTTTTTCCAATCGTTTGAATCGATCCAAGGTGGTACGGGCAATGACACGGTAACGCTCACCGCGACAGGTGGTCTGTCGGGTTCGGTCGACGGGGCAACAGGTGTGGATACGCTGATTGGGCCAACGCTTGCAGGAGTCAATGTCGATTGGACGATCACTGCGAACGGTGGTGGGGTAGTTAACTCAGTGAGTTTCCTTGGTATGGAGAATTTGACTGGTGGTTCCAGCCTTGATCGCTTCTTGATAACTGATAGTGGTTCAATGGTGGGTACCATCAATGGTGGCATCAGCCCAGTGGGGCAACGCGATCAGTTGAACTATGCCGCAGTGACGACGCCAATCTCGATTAATCTAGCTGCGAATGCGTCTACGAATGTCGGTCTGATTTTGGGTATCGAAGAAGTGGTCGGAACTGCAGGTGTTGCCGATGCAATTCGCGGCGCGAATGTGGTTAATGCGTGGAGCATCACGGGAATCGATACTGGTACCGTGGGCAGCATACGTTTTGTGGACATCGAGAATCTCACCGGTGGAACACTCGCTGATAGTTTTTCGATAGTTGCCGGTGGTAGTGTGCGTGGGACGATCGTTGGTGGTGAAGGCACAGATACTCTGGTCGGGCCAACGCCCGGAGTTGGTAGCGTGATTGACTGGAACATCACTTCAGTTGGTGGTGGAGATGTACTGGGAACGGACTTCGCTGAGATTGAGAACGTGACAGGTGGTAATAACCTCGATCGATTCATCTTTAGCGAAACGGGTTCGGTAACGGGTACGATCAACGGTGGTTCAAGCGCAGTGGGAGAGCGCGATCAACTCAATTACTCGTTGACCACAGGACCGATCGTGGTTGACCTGGCCACCAAGCTGCAACCTCGAGCGGGACTGCTGGTTGGCATCGAAGAAGTTGTAGGCACTTCCAGTTCCCAAGATGCAATTCTCGGTGCGAATGCGGCTAATGCTTGGAGTCTTACCGGTGCGGATGCTGGAACGGTGGGTACTTTGCGTTTTGTTGACATCGAGAATCTAACCGGTGGAATACTCGCCGATAGTTTTTCGTTGGTTGCCGGTGGCTCAGTGCGGGGTACGATCCGTGGTGGTGCGGGAATCGATACGCTGCTGGGTGCTAATGCGAACAATGTCTGGCAAGTCCAGGGTGAGAACACCGGCTTGATCAATGCGATGGCTTACCAAGAGATTGATAACCTGACAGGCGGTAGTGCGACGGATACGTTCGTGATGAGCGCCAGCGGGCAGGTCAGCGGAGTGCTCAACGCAGGGGCTGGAACTGCCGATCGATTGGATTACTCAGTTCAGTCGTCAAACTTGGTCGTCAATCTGCAAACACGTAGTTTGCCGGGCGGAGGAACATTTGCGGGTGTTGAACAGATCGCTGGTTCATTCTCTAGCGGCGATTTGCTTATTGGTCCGAATGCGACAACTGCGTGGAGTCTTTCCCAAGTGAATTTTGGTACAGCGGGCGCGATTCAGTTCTCTGGATTTGAATCTGTGCAAGGTGGATCGGCCAACGATACGTTTACGCTTAGTGTTGCCGGAGCATTGGACGGTGTCGTACTGGGCGGCGGTGGTACTGATACTCTGGTTGGACCAAGTCCAGGGCTTGGTAGTATCACTGAATGGAACATCAATTCAGCAGGTGGTGGTAACCTCCGCGATGTGGATTTCGAGGGTATCGAGAATTTAACCGGCGGCAACAACTTGGATCGCTTCCTATTTAGTGGTAGCGGTGCGGTGACGGGTACGATCAATGGTGGTGCTAGCGGAACGGGGGAACGCGATCAAGTCAGTTACGCAGCCGTAGTCGGTCCGATCACGATTGACCTGCAAGCCAAAACGCAACCGCTCGTTACGCTGTTGGTTGGTATCGAAGAATTGGTGGGAACGAGCTCTTCGGATGAGTTGCGTGGATCGAACGCAGCCAATACTTGGAGTCTTACTGCGGCAAATACTGGCACTGTCGGGACCTTCCGATTTGTTGGATTTGAAGGCCTGGCTGGTGGAATACTGGCAGATACGTTCTCCTTCGTGGCTGGAGGAACTGCGTTCGGCGTTGATGGTGGGGATGGTATCGACACCATCCTTGGTCCGAACTCAGTGACCAACTGGAATTTGCAATTGCCAGGACAGGGTATAATGATTGGAGTAAGCATCTTTTCTGCAATTGAAAATCTAACTGGCGGTACTGCCGTCGATACTTTTTATATCCACCCAAGCGGTTCGCTGGCGGGTGCACTCAACGGTGGCACCACGGGCCGCAACGTCTTGAGCTATGCACTCTGGAGCAGCCCGGTAACAGTAAACTTGGCAACCAAGGTTGCAAGTGCGATTACGGGACAGGTTACTAACTTCACCATCGTTCAAGGTGGCAATGGCAATGATCAACTGTCGGGCAATTCATCTCTCGGAACGATTCTACTTGGCATGGATGGTAACGATTCACTGGTGGGAGTGAGCGGCCGCGACATCCTGATCGGTGGTTTTGGTGGCGACATCTTGACCGGTGGATCGGGAGATGACTTGTTGATCGCTGGGGCGACCGCTTATGACAGCGATTTTGTTTCCCTGTCGAGCATCTTCGACGAATGGAGCACCACGTCGCGCAGTTATCAGACGCGAGTCAACAACCTCAGAGGCAATGGAACGGGACCACGGTTGAATGGCAACCTTTTCCTTCAGAACTCGCCCTCTCACACTCTCTATGCTGATCCAGGCTCGGTGGATCAACTGATCGGTGGACTTGGGCAGGATTGGTTTATCACCGATGACATAGAGGACATTACCGACCAAGTGTTGTCGGGGCTTCTAGCCGAGCTGCGCGATGAAGTAATTGCGCCGCCAACATAATTTTGCTGCTTCTTTTTGAATAGTCGTCAAATCCGTACTTTGCAGCGCATTAAAAGACCAATCCGTGAACTCACTATCTCTTAACCTAGTCGTTCGTCTAATAAGAAACCAGTAAACGCAGTGATTTCCGCGACGATTGACTCGCTCGGCGGCAGCGGCAGCACAATCATAGGCAATAGCGATCTTTCGCTTTCGCGCGGGAATCGCGTCTACAATAACCGATCAGTCGGAATTTTGGTTCATCCCGGATGAACCGTAATACCGCTTTCTCTGCGCCTCTTTGACTCTGTGCCTCTGCGTTTAATTTTAAGCGTCTTGGCAGCTTCCAAACTGGAAATTTAGCGCAGAGACGCAGTGGCGCAGAGTCGCAAACTGATCGGTGGCGCTGGCGATGACCTGTTGGTTGCGGGCTTCACCGCGTTTGACAACGACCTGACGGCGCTATCGAGCATACGGGCCCAATGGAGCAACACGGCTCGCAACTATCTGACACGAGTGAACAACTTGCGGGGCACAGGCTCTGGCGCGAGCTTCGACGCGCGGTTGAACGGCAACAACTTCTTGCAGAACACCTCTAGCGGAACTTCGAACGGGGCTTGTTGATTAAATCACTGCCACAAGAAGTTCGGTTCCCGTAGCAACCCGAAGCGTCAGCGAGGGACGCCTGATCCCTCGCTTACGCTTCGGGTTACTACAAAATCAACAAGCCCTCAAGCGTAGTTTTTTACCCAAAGCCTTTCGAGAAGGGTGAAGGTGCTGGCCCGTATTTCGCGTCGGTTAAAGCATGGGGAGATTGTTTTAGCGAATGAAAGGCAATCATGAAGTACGACTTTGTAGTTCATAAGGGCTATCGCTGTGCGGCGATACAACACTCGCGGCGATTGGATGCAAGTTGCCGGACTTTGACTTTGGAGAATCCCCAATCTCGAATTTGGGCGGCCGCTGCGTCGACTTGAACAATCAGTTCGTAGGAAGAAAGCTTGAAGGTTAAGAGCAGTCCTTGAAAACGACTGGTTGGGTAATTGACGATGTCTTCGACAACTTCGAGCGTGTAGTTTGGGGCAACATTGGCGTCTGCGGTCAACCATTTGAATTTACTGTACATCTTGCGCTTCATGCCAGCCGCTTTGCTGCGCCAGTGTTCAAAGCGAGGATGATTCAACAGCAACTCGTCCATTTCAGCTGGGTCGACTCCGGTAACTTCGAGCCCCACGTCGAGCAGTCGCTGGCAAGAGCCGCCGGGGGCGCTGCCAATTTCGACGACTCGGTCGCCGGGTTGCATTGGCAACTGACTCCATGCAACGGCTTCAGCGATCTTTAGGTACGCGCGACTGACCATTTGGTCGGGCGCAACGACTGGATAAACTCCACCGGGCCAACAATGTTGAATTTCGGTGGCGGTGTGAGTTCCGATCAGCCACTGGTCCGGTTCGACTAGAATTACGTCGAGAACTTTAGTGCCGCGAGAGCAAGCGGAGTTGATCAGGGGCACGCGTTTTCCGGCGCTGCGAAAAACGTCAGTAAAAATTTTGGCGACCGCTTCGGTCAATTCGGAGGGGCCAGGTTCGAAGCCCCGCGAGCCAGGAAGGGCATGGTCACGCTCAAAAATATGGATCGATGGGAAGTCGCCGTTGCCCAAGGCGATGGTCTCGGCAACCAGCTCTTCCGCTATTTTCCCGCGAACATTTCCTAGCCCTTCGCCAGTGACCCGGGCCAGCCAGCTGTGGGAAAGCAATGGATTATGTTCACCGCTGGTTTTGAATGTCGCTAGGCCAGGCCGTGAGAAAGCGAGCCGCAGAGGGGCTCCCGGTCCGGTAAAACGGTCCTTCAACGGCTTCTCAGCGCCTTGTTGGCAGACAGCGAAAACGAATCGATCTTGGCCAGTTTTGGCTCCGCTGGCAATTACTTCCTGGACGTGGGGGCTCGTCATCACGTATAACTATGTTCCAATTGGCGACTGTTGGCGGCGAGATTGACGATTAAGATTGTTCTCGCGAGCATTTAAGTCTACACCGTTTTACCCAAAACACAGGAACATTTATGGCGAAAAAAGAAGAAGC
>JANNNN010000439.1:0-3592 GCA_031398555.1 Planctomycetia bacterium
ATCCCAATGTTTCACGTAGTCCCGGGTTTTTGGGCGCGAAGCACGGCTTTCTTTATTTGACGGATTTGAAATCGGGGCCAAGCGGTTTAACGCGTCCTGACTACGTCACCCCCGATCGTCTCGCGCGTCGTGAACAGTTGCTCAATGCAGTGCGCCCGACAGCTTTGGCAGACCGACCTGATGCGACTGAGTTGAAAGCCTACGATGACGCGTTGACTGAGAGTATGCGTTTGTCGAGCAAGGACTTTATGCGCGTCTTTGACTTGACGCATGAGTCTGCAGACACGCGTGCGATGTACGGCGGCGAGTTTGGTCAGCGTTGTCTGCTCGCCCGCCGCTTGACAGAAACGGGTGTTAGTTTTGTCGAAGTTTCTCACAATTTGAATTTCGTCAACGGAACCGGCTGGGACACGCACCAGGAAGGGCAGCAGAATCAATGGACGATGATCGAGGAGTTGGATCAAGCCTTAGCCGCACTGATTGACGACCTGGAAGCTCGCAAGCGACTGGATAAGACGCTGATCGTTATTGGTACCGAGTTTGGACGTCCCGCCGAGTTTGATGGGAAAGGTGGACGAGGGCACCAGTCTTCAACATTTAGTCTGGTGCTTGCGGGTGGGGGCCTAAACCACCGCGGCGCGATTGGCGTTACCGACGAGCTTTCAAAATCTGTGATCGAACGCCCTGTTTCCGTTCCTGATTTTCACGCAAGCATTCATCACGCGCTTGGTATCGATTTTCAAGCCGAGCTGTACGATGGCAATCGTCCTGTACCTATCACGGATGGCGGCAAACCTATCGTTGAGCTGTTTTCGTAAACCGCGAGATTAGATTTGCAGCCAACTTGCGGGATTGTCGACTAGCAAAGCGCTGCGATCTGCTTCACTCAGCCCCAGCGAGCCTATGAGCCAACGATCCGCGTCTCTCATCGAACACGCGGACCCGACAAAGTGTTTTCCAGATGGATCGCGGGCGGCTTTATCCGCCCCGATCGAAACTTCGCGGCCTGCCAACCGATACACCCCCGGTCCAAGCCCAGCAGCGCTGATCGCATCCGAAACTACTGCTAAACGATCGCGCGGAACCCAACTCAAAATGTTCTCAAAAAGTACTCTTGGAACATGGAAACCGTCAGCGATCAGAGTGTAGTGCAAGCGATCGCTACGTCGCAACGCTCTGTAGATGATGTTGTCATGTCGGTTCATCTCAGGCGGACAAGCATTGCACAAGTGCGTGAACAACTTCAGGCCAGCCTCGATGCAACAGTCGAGTTCGTCGAGCAATGCGTCCGTATGCCCGGCAGATACCGTCACATTCCGTTCAATCAGATAGCGAGTCAACGTGCCTCCGCAATCCACTTCGGGGGCCAACGTGACGAGTTTTACAAGTCCCTCGCCACAATCGTTTAACTTCGCGAGCGCGCCCAGGTTCGCGTCCAAAGCGTGCTGGGGCGGATGAGCTCCGATGAAACCAGGTTTGCGCGATAGAAAAGGGCCTTCGAGATGAATGCCCGCGAACACCTCATGACAAACTGGATCGTTGTTGATTGCCAACCGCAGCGCACGAATGCATTCGCACATGTCATCTATGCTGCCGGTGATGAGTGTCGGCAAGGCTCTACGCACGCCGTCCCGCAGCATCGCGTCGGCCGCAAATCGCAAGTCCGCAACGCTTCGCCGAGGTTCATTAAAATCGATCCCCTGATATCCGTTGACTTGAAGATCAACATAGCCGTTTACAAGTTGTAAATTCACCGATGAGCCATCTTTAATTTGAGGCAACTAATTTGCAGTCAGTTCAGGCAGCGATTTGAGCCAGTCGGGTCAAGCGCATTTTCGTCTAATTGTTCGAGGTCATTTTGCAACGTTGCTGCAGCAACTAAACGGGTTGTTGTGTATTGAACCGTTCTCTGTCTTGTCTCAGTAACCATCCGGCACATGGTCTAAGAAATGGTTCTTTTTTCGAGACTTCTCGCTAATCGCCAGCTCTTTCCGAACTAAAACTCGAGAAATGACCGTATTTTCGTACTCAGCGGAAGGCGGTACTCCTACTCTTACTCAAATCTTGCTCTCGTTCGAGGACGAGTACCGTTTCACTAAGTACGCATACGATTTCGCAGCACTGCATACTGGCGATCAGCGAGAAGTGTCCTTTTTTCGACACAACTGAATCAGTATATCGCCCATTCTCAGGCCCTAAAATCAAAACACTAAACGCAATCAATCTGGTTTGCAGTTTTTGAAAGCATCGTCGCACTGGCTGTGTCCAAAACCAGCGTGACATCCGCATGTTGCTTCAGTGCGGATGCGGGCACCCGAGGGGAAAGTTCGCCTTCGACGGTGTTGCGAACCGCTTCCGCTTTGCGCTGATCCGGGACGCTGCACAGTATCTTTTTCGCTTTAAGAATTTGGCCGATCGTCATACTGATCGCCTGCGTTGGGACTTGCTCAAGCGAATCGAACCAACCTTCGCCAACTTGCTGCCGACGGCAAGCCTCATCCAACTCGACAATCAAGTATGGATCGGTGGTTGCAAGGTCGGCTGGCGGATCGTTAAATGCCAAGTGGCCGTTCTCACCGATCCCACACAAAAGCAAGTCCACTGTGCGTCCCGACAGCTGCTCTGACGCCTGTGTTCGAAGCAACTCTGGCAGTTTCGTTCCATCCATATAGAAGAACGACTTCAAGGGCACACGCTCGACGAAGCGTTTAGTAAGGTAACCACAGAAGGAGGCCGAATGCGTACGATCGATCCCTAAATACTCGTCCAAGTGAAATCCATTGACCCGTGACCAATCGATATCGGGCTGGCTGACAAGGCTATCTAGGACCTCGAACTGACTCGATCCAGTTGCCACCACCAGATTGCATTCGGACTTTTCAGACAAACATTGGCGCAGATATGCAGCCGCTTGCTCAGCGGTATATCGACCCATGCTGGTTCTGTCTTCTGCGACAACTATTTTCATTGGTATGCCATTTACTTTTCGCGGAGGCTGACGTTTGCATTTGAACTGAGCCTCAACGGCTCCTCATTCCGCGGGGTATTTTATGCGATTCTTCACCATCTTGCTATTGACCGCTTGGGCAAGGTCAATCTTCAAGACGTTTGCAATGGCCAGCGCGTAGCAAGTCACATCAGCTAACTCGTCAGCGATTTCCGCAAAGTCCTGTTGCTCGCCCGCGACAACTTCATCAGTCGTCAGCCACTGGAAGTGCTCCATGAGTTCGGCGGCTTCGATCGCCAAAGACATGGAGAGATTCTTAGCATTGTGAAACTTGCGCCAATTTCGTTCGTCGACGAACTGCTGTACAACCGATTTCAGTTCTGCGACGGTTGTAATCGAATCGTCCTTCGTGGTCATTTGCGTACTCAAAGTTTTTTTGCAGCGCTCACATTACTTCTGCCAGCGTTCCCGCATTGATTCGCGCAGCTGTTGCAGAATGGGTGGCGAGTTGTTCCATCGAGTTCCAGCGCTCGATTTATCCGGTTCAACGATTTGTTGCGTATTGACTGGCGATTGAATTGTAGGCTTGGATTTGATGGAAGCAAGGAAACGCGCAAGGTGGCTGTTGAGAACCAGCTCGGCGGG
>JANNNN010000494.1:0-7438 GCA_031398555.1 Planctomycetia bacterium
CGCCACCGGCGCGGGCAAACTGGTGCTATCCAGCGGATCATGACCAGCCAGTAGCTCCAGGCATGCCGCCAAGTCCTCGACATGATGCGCCAGCGGGCCGACTTGATCCAAACTGCTTGCAAACGCCACCAACCCTGAGCGGCTGACGCGACCATACGTTGGCTTCAACCCACACACTCCGCAAAACGCCGCTGGCTGCCGCACTGATCCACCCGTATCCGAACCGATCGACAAGGGAGACATGCCACCGGCCAAAGCCGCCGCTGCCCCGCCGCTTGAACCACCCGGTGTCCGCTCGAGCGACCAGGGGTTGCGAGTCACTCCGAAGACGCTCGTCTCCGTGCTGCCACCCATCGCGAACTCATCCATGTTCGTCTTGCCGAGCATCACCAGCCCGCCATCAAGCAGTTTTTTGACTGCCGTGGCCGCATACGGGGATTTGAAATTTTGCAGCATCCGTGACCCGCACGTCGTCGGCGACCCCACTGTACAAAGCACGTCTTTGATCGCAACCGGAACACCGGCCAGCGGCCCCGTCAGCGATCCTGCAGCGATCTCTTTGTCGGCAGATTCGGCTTGAGCTAACGCATTTTCGTCAGCGATATGCGTGAAGGCATTGACCCCTTTTCCGGCCTCTATTCGAGACAGGAAGTGCGCGGTCACTTCGCAGCTAGAAAGCTCGCGCGCGGCGATTTTGCGACCTAATTCTACGGCGGAAAGTTGTTCGATTTTCATGCAGAAGAGCTTACGCCAACCAGAGTAAACTCACAAGCCAGGCGGCAGGCTAACCGCTTACGACCGATTAAGCCAGCAACTCTTTCACTGGTGCGGCGGGTTCGACGCCGGTCAGTCGCTGATCGAGGCCTTGGGACTGGAACGTGAATTTTTCATGAGCGATTCCCAGGCACTGTAAAATCGTGGCATTGAAATCGTTGATATGAACAGGGCGTTCGGCGATGTTGTAACTAAAATCGTCCGTCTCGCCAACTGAAATTCCGCCGCGAATGCCGCCGCCAGCCATCCACATCGTAAAGCAACGTGGATGATGATCGCGACCGTAATTCTCACGCGTCAAACCGCCTTGGCAATAAACGGTCCTTCCAAATTCGCCACCCCACACGATCAACGTCGAATCCAGCATCCCACGTTGCTTCAGATCGCGTATCAAAGCTGCTGTCGGTTGATCGATGTCACCGCATTGGGCGGGTAAATCGCCCGCAATGTTTCCATGCTGATCCCAACCGCGATGCAACAACTGGACGACCCGAACCCCACGCTCAACCAGACGCCGCGCCAATAGAGCACTGGCCGCAAACGTTCCGGGTTCCTTAACCGCTGGTCCGTACATCTCGAGCGTCGCTTCGCTTTCGTCGCGCCAATCGGTCAGCTCGGGCACGCTCTTTTGCATCCGGAACGCCATCTCGTACTGGGCGATGCGAGTTTGAATCTCTGGATCTCCAAGTTCATTGAAACGATGTTGATTCAGACTTGCCAATGAGTCGAGCATGGCGCGGCGGTCATCGCGGGTAACGCCGGGCGGATTGGGCAAGTACAGCACTGGGTCACCGCCACTTCGCAGCGCGACGCCATTAAAGCGAGTAGGCAAAAACCCGCTGCTCCACATGCGAGTGAACAGGGCTTGAGCGGCAGCTTTTGCCGACCAACTTGGCGTCAGCACAATGAAGGCTGGCAAGTCATTGCTTTCACTCCCCAGGCCATAGGCTAACCAGCTACCGAGACTCGCTTTGCCCGGAATTTCGCTACCTGTCATCACAAACGTACAGGCTGGATCATGATTGATGGCGTTGGTGTGAACGGTTTTCACGACGGCGATGTCATCGACCAGCTGTCCTGTATGAGGCAACAACTCGCTGACCCATCGACCGCACTCGCCATACTGTTTGAATTTGAATTTGCTCGACGCGACCGGCAGTCGACTTTGCCCGCTGGTCATCGTCGTGATTCGTTGCCCTTTGCGAATCGAATCGGGCAGGTCTTTGTCAAAATAATCGTTGAGGACGGGTTTGTAGTCCCACATATCGATCTGCGAGGGGCCACCGTTCATATGCAAGTAGATGATCGACTTGGCTTTGGGCGCGAAATGCGGCAAGCCTTCGAGGGCTCGATGCATCACTTGATCGGCAGACGCACGATTGCTTCCTGCAACCAAGCCCGCTAGCGCCAACGAGCCCAATCGGATTCCGGTATCACCAAAAAACTGCCTGCGCGACAGCTGTAAATCTTGTTCGAGTCGTGGATCCATCGCAGAGTCTCCTCAGAAGCAATTCGGGCCGGAATGGCCTTCTGCAACACTTTTGACGCTTTTCTTTATGATCTAGCCTAGATCAACGCGTCACTTTTAGCAATCTTGCCCTATCTGAGCCAAGAAACACTACGAAGGAATTGTGTTTGTAGCTGCTTTCACAAGAAACCGCCGCCCATCCGGTTTCTGGCGAAACCAGCTACCTCCGCGGTCCCAGCTCGAGCAGTTTGTCAAGCAACCGGCGAAGCTCGGGAAGGGCTTCTTCTGGCGTGGCGCAATCGATGTCATGAACTTGCCAGTAAGTGACGCGCGATTCCCAGTCGGGAAAAAGTCGCTGCATCAGCGGACGATGCTCAAGTTCTTTCAGAGCGATCGTCCAGTCAGCCTGTTCCAGGTCGGAGGGACTTAGTGCAAGTGGAAGGCGGCAAGGCTGAATACTGATTCCAAGTCGTTCACATTCTGCCATTGTGTATGGCGATAGCGGCCCAACATTGTTGGTCGTCAGTCCAAGCCCTCTTGAATCGATGCTCCAGTCCAATCCGAGCTCACGTACTTTGTGACGAACGTAGTACTCCGCAAAACGACTGCGATAATAATTGCCGGTACATAGAAACAAAAGATTCATGGACACCAAACTGTTTGCGTGCAGCACTCGGCAGTCTCGTAGCTGGTTTCGTGAGACGACCGGATGCGGCAACAGTCGTCTTCGCATTCGACCGGTTTCTTAAGAACAGCTACGGCTCCCTAAGTCTAACTACCTAAAATCTGTTTTCTCAGTTGAGCCAGCAGGCTTGAAGCGGAACCGATTTCTTCCTTTTGACGCTGAGGCTCTTGCGGGATCTCGCGTTCGATCGTCAGCGGTCCGGTGTAACCAATCTCTTTCAGCGTACGGAGATATAGCTCCATGTTGACTTGGCCTTGGCCCAAGGGCATTTCACGTCCCCAGGTCACTCCGGGCTGGTCGCTCCAAGTCGCATCTTTGCAGTGGATGCTGCGGACATACTTGCCCACTTTCCGCAAGGCTTCGATCGGTTCACCGGTACCGTAGAGAATCATATTGGCCGGATCGAAGTTGATGAACAAATTGCTGCGTTCGACGCCGGAAATAAACTGCAGTAAACCTTCAGCTGTTTCTTGACCGGTCTCAAGGTGCACGCTCTGATCGTTTCGAGCCGCGTGGTCGCAAAGTTGACGCGTTACTTCAACGATCTCTTGGTAGAGCGGGGCACTTGGCGAATGAGGAACAAATCCGAGATGCAGTGCTACTACATCACAGCCGAGGAGCCGAGAGAAGTCGCTGATCTCCTTCATTTCCTGCAAACGAGCCGCGCGGGTGGCCGGTGGTACCAAACCAACGGTTTCAGAAACCGTTGGAATGTCAGCGTAACTTTCGCCTTCAAAACCACCAAAGACGGCCGTGAGCTGAATATCGAGTTGCTCAAGCTTGGCGATGAATTGCTCTGCGTTCTCAGCCGTCCGCGTGCTGCGATGCGGGGCATGCAGCTGAATTGTAGGGATGCCAAGCTCTCGAGCAACTTCGAGTTTAACGCCCAAGCCCGCGTCGATGCTAGTGAATACGCCAATCGGCCAAACGCTCATGTTTCTCTCCAAAATCGTTCAAGGGTGTCCATTTCACGGCTTCATCAAGCTGCTTTAGGGCGACGCAGCATTGTAAGTCAAGAGAGGGGAAACATGAAATGAGGGGGAGCGTGAAAGTTGGGAACACTTAGATTTTCCAGGCTCAAGATCCGGTTTTCACGAGACCCCCGACATAAAAACGAAAAAACCCGCCGGTCGTTAGACCAGCGGGTTTCTTTTTCGGCGCTTCGCAGTGGGCCAGGAGAGTGGCCCACCACATTCGGGCCTATGGACTCACGCCGTAGCGTTCTTCTTCTTCCTCTTGGATGATGATGTGCGGTGTCACGGTCATCATAAGAGTGTTAGTTTCACGACCAATCGCGGTGTTTTTGAACAGTCGATTGACGTATGGAATCTTGCTGAGCACTGGAACGCCGCGTTCTACCCGACCTTCACGCATACGCTTGATGCCACCGAGCAGAATCGTACCACCGTCTGGAACGCTGACCGTGGTTGAAACGCTGGTCGTTGCAAAGCTTGGCTGTTGCACCGTTGTACCAGTGGTCGTTACCAATTGGTCATCGTTTGAGTTATTCACCGTTCCCGTTGGGTCGAGCACATTCGTTCCACCTCGTGTTGAGGTATTTCGAGTCGTACGAGAGCCTTCGAATGTAAAGGTGCTGACTTTGTCAATTCGCGAGAACGTTGGATTCAGCGTAACTCGAACAAATCGTTTGTCAGGTGAAACCACAGCTTGAACGTTGAGCACAGTACCTTCGTTGAGGATCACGATAACCGGTTGTTGAGCGACTGCGAAGTCACCTACAACTGGAATCAGACTGGTCACGAACGGTGTTTGTACAGTGTCGTTGATCGAGGCGGTTTGACCGTCGAACATGGTTACACGAGGAGCCTGGAGAACGTTCGACCGTGTATCGCCTTGGGCTGCGTTCAAGAAGAAGAACAACTCCAAGTCGCTAAGGATCGCAACACCTAAAGTAGCACCAGCACCTGGGTCAAAGTTCCCGAACGGTGGAACCGCCGTGTTCGATTGACCAAAGGCCACATCCAGGTCGGTTGTGAACGCCGGAACACCGGTAGGACCGAGACCTGCTGACAAACCAACCGTTGTACTTGGCCCCTGATCTTCGTTTGGCAAGCGACGCACGTTGTCGTCGATCTTGACATCGAAGTCGACACCGATACGTTCGAAGAAGTTGTCACTGAGCGTGATGAACTTGACTTCGATCGTAACTTGCAAGTCTTGCAAGCGGCGTAGCGATTCCAGAAGGTCAGTAATACGTTCGTGCGTTGTCTGCGGTGCACTAACAACGATCGACAATGTGGCTGGATACTGATTGATGGTGTTTGTTCCACCAGCCTGTAGCCACGAATCCGGATCGATAGTCTGCTGAATCAAGTTCATCAGCGTATCGAAGTCGGCGATCACCGCACCACCTTGCAATGGTGTAGCGCCAGCCATAGTTGTTGGAACGCCACCCATGTTTCCGGCACCGTACTGTGGACCCATTCCACCACGACTTCCCCACATCGCCTGAGCAGGGATACCACCGTTCATACCTTGGTTGTTCATCTGTCCCAGCACAGGTGCATTCGGATCCATCGACGCCGAGGCAAGTTGTGTTTGTGGTCCAGTACCTGGCATTGGGCTGGCTTGTGCGACCAAGCCGCGACCGATGGTTTCATACGCACTGCGTAGAGCACCGCCCATGCCACTGTTGTAGTCGGTTACAAAGTTTGGAATCGGTAGAACCAAGTCGCGAACATTGTAAGTCCGTGGGACGTTGGCCTGAGCTGTATTCTGGGCTGAAGTAATCAACAACACTTCGTTGCGAACCACAAAGTCAAGGTTCTGGCTGTTCAGAATAATGTTCAGAGCACTTTGCAAAGAGATTTGCGAAGGCAGGCTGAGCGTGATTGGCATGTCGGAATTGTATCCTTCGGCCGCCAAACTAGCCTGGTCAATGTGGATCAGGATGCCTGTCATGTCCGACAGCGTACGAACCACTTCGGTCAACGGGCGGGATTTGAAGTCGACCAGAATCGGTTGCTTCAGCTTGTCCCAAATCGCTGTTTCGGCTGGTGACATTCCACGACGCGATTCAGGCACGTCTCGATTGAGCCGTTTTTCGGTAATGGAGTTCCATGTCGGCTGATCAGGGAATTGATATAGCTGGTCGTCGCTGATAGGTGTCGCAGCCCGATCTACGTCATTGAGCGATTTGATGAATCCCTCTTCCTTATTGACTTTGATCCTCTCGTACTCCATCGACGTACGACCGTTACGAGCATTGGCGATGAGCAACCGCGAAGTAAGCGAATTCGGATCGATAACTGCCACTTGCTTGGCGACTACTTCCGCTTCAGCATAGCTGTGCTTATCCATCAAGTCGTTGTAGGTTTCAACCAACGATGCGACTTGTTGTTCGACCTTGTATCGAGCTTCGTCTTCCAACGCAATGTGTTCCGTCACTTGACGATTGCGCATGTTTTGGTCGATGGCCGATTTGTTCGTGCTCATGTAAATCTGATGAGCTGTGATGGCGCGGTCGACGATCGTCAACATTTGCTTGCGTGCAGCCCCATCCAAATCGGCTTGCGACACTCGAGTTCGCAAAGCCTGGAGGCGCTCTGCCACGACCAGTGGTTCGCTTTCTTGATTGGCTTCAGCAGCAGCGATTTCGCCTGTCACTTCGCTCATCAAGCGTTGACGTGCGGCCAACTGCTGTTGCGCCATCGGATCAAGAGCCGATCCGCCGGACACCGATTCCGCCTGTTCGCTCGGAACACTCATCAAGCTCAGCTTCTCGCGAAGTTGATTGCGGGTTTGCGGATCCATCTCGCCTTGGAACTGCCAAGCTTTACGGAACAACTCTAGGGCTTGTTTGCTATCGCCTTTCCGCAGCGAATCTAGACCACGTCGATACAGTTCATCGCCGTTTCCAGTGTCACCAAGCGATGGGCCTGGCACAACCGGTTCAGCAGCTTGCACTGCCGAAGCAGGTTGCAAGCGCGAGCGATCCGTTTGTGGCAAAAACACGCTGGGCTGAACCGCAGCATTTGGCTGTGTTTGTCCAGCAGGCTGCGTTGCTTGAGTTGCAAAACTGTTGGTTGAAGGCAACGGCGGCACGCCAAGTGTGTTTCCGACCGGTGCGCCAGTAACCGGTGCGACGGTTGCCGGTGCGACGGTTGCAACGGCTACAGTGCGAACTTGAGGCGCGGCCCCGATCGGACCGAGCGCGTTGAGCGCATCGATGATCTGCTGCTTCTTAACGCCTTTGCTAACCAGTGTCTTTTCGACTTCCTTCAAACGCGCTTCGACGCGTGCGTCCTTTGCCTGCCCAAGCAGGTCGCGGCCGCGAAGGGCTTCTGCAAAAGCACCGGCGGCTGACTTCATGTCATTCGCGGTCGCTTTTTCATTAGCGGTGTCCAACCAACGGATCACCAAGTCAGCGTTGACTTGTGGTGCGGCGTTGAGTGGTTGTGTGTAAGTAGTTGGCGCAGCCGGAGCTTGTGCGAGCGAGTTGCTCGAAAGCCCCACTGTCATGGCCGGCGCGAGTAGCGCTGGTACCAACC
>JANNNN010000324.1:0-8128 GCA_031398555.1 Planctomycetia bacterium
CGAATCAATTGTGACTCGAAACCCGTATCGCGACAAAACTCAAGTGCATCTGGTATTAACGTTGCAAAGTTATCGGCGCTACGTTCGATCAGATAACCTTGATCGTAGATCGTTTCGAGCACGCCCCCGACACGATCGCTGGCCTCCAGCAACGTCACTTCAACGTTTGGATCACGCGACAGTTGCCAAGCAGCGGCCAGCCCAGTGATGCCACCTCCGATAACGGCAATTCTTTTCAATCCATTTATCCCAGTTGCTTGACGACGTTGTCGATCTTGGCGGCGACGATGAAATCATTCTCGCTCAAGCCACCGATGGCATGCGTTGTCAGGTCGATTTGAACTAAGCGGTACCCGGTCAAGTGCAGATCAGGATGATGCTGTTCCAGTTCCGCCAATTCTGCAACCGCATTGATCAACTTCATAGCTTCAACGAAGTTTTTCATTTTGAATTTGCGACTAATCTTGACTCCAGCTTCAACCAGCTCCCAAGCAGAATCCAGCTCCAGTAATTGCTGCTTAGCATGTACCACGTCGCACGGTTCGACCCCACCTTCGCAAGGTTGGCACGTTTTCGCCTCAAGCTGTAAGGGTGATAGAATTTTCATTTCGTTTGCTCCGCAACTCGGCCAGCCTAAACTGTTTACTTTTAGACCGTCAATTATCGCACTTCGCACCTGATCTGCAATCCCGCCGCAATCCCGCCGCAGTTGCGAAGGACTAGATTTCTATGTGAGTCACTCCGCGAACTTCATCAAAATGTCCAATTTTAAGAACAACTCTGCCCGATCCAGGGATAGGCCACGAAAAAGCCGTGCTGCATCAACGACCTGTGCTAGTTCCGCTTGACGCCAGCCAAATTTCAGCTGCTGAAAGTGACTCAAAGAGTTCAGCGACTTGCGAGCGATTGTTCAGCATCGTGACCATGAATCGAAAGTCATCATCGGCGATTGCTAGGATCGCATGACGATACTTGTGAAGCCAGGGCGATGAGTCAGGCCTGCAAGCTGACAAAGTGTCGGGTAGCGAATAAATCTGCAAAGTGGAAAGCTCCAAACTCGCTTCGCGAAAATCCGACAGAATTCGAATTCCGTCGATAGATCCGGCGAAGTCGATCGCTGCGGAAAAGCCTCTGAAGATAGTGTCTACCCGTTGCGCACCCTCGAACCGGATATAGACAATTCCCGAATTTTTATCAAATCGTAGGTTGTGCGACATGTTTTTGGCCGGGGTGGATCGGGGCAGCTTCGCCCAATAAAAGGGCAGTTCGAGTCGCAGAAAATCGTTAGCCGTCTGAAACATACGTCACAAAAACAGCAAATGTAAAAATAAGTGTTTTGTATTGCCTGTCCCGCTTCAATTTTCATGAAAAATCACGTCAAAAACCTAAAGTTTCCGATAGACCCCGATTTGTGTGCCTATCGGATCAGTACGACAGAAAATCCCTGTTGCAACGACTGTTGTCTTGACGAACGATCCGTTAGCGAGTACATTTGCTGTTATGAAAACCGTCCAAGAGCTTCAAAAAGACCAGTTGCCAAAGTTCGATTCGCTGCAGCAGCAAGCGTTTCTTGAGCTTTGGAAGACCTATGACTGCCTTAAAGCCGAGGAAGAAATGGTTTTTGGCGAGTTCGACATTTCATCGCAACAGTACAACGCGCTGCGGCTGCTGAAGGTGGTTGCGCCCTTGCCGCTCGCCGTTTCGGCGTTAGGACAACGCATGATTACGCGGTCACCCGATATGACGCGGATGCTCGACCGGTTGGAACAAAAAGACTTAATAGCCAGAGTCAGACGCGATGATAACCGCCGCGTTGTTGAGGTAACGATCACCCCAGGTGGTAACAAGTTGCTGCAGCAAATTGCAAAACCTATTCGAGCCTGTCACCAACGACAATTTGGTCATCTGTCTGAGGATCAACTGATGCAGCTGATCGGTCTGCTTCGCGCGACAAGAAAACCCGAAGAAGAACCCCAGTGAGAGCGTGAATCGCAAGTTACACAATAGTAGTCCTATAAGAAATCGGAGACTGTGACCCATGATAACTCAAGCGAATTCTACAGATGTAATCGTTGTAGGTGGTGGTCCGGCCGGCGCGACGACTGCAACGTTGGTGGCTCAACAAGGTCATAGCGTCACTCTGTTCGAACGCGAGCGTTTTCCTCGCTATCACATCGGCGAGTCGCTGATACCGGAGACGTTCTGGGTACTCGAGCGCCTGAAGATGATCGATAAGCTTCGCAAGAGTCACTTCGTACAAAAACACAGTGTCCAGTTCATCACCGATCGTGGGATTTTGTCAGAACCGTTCTACTTCGCTGACAACAAACCGCATGAATCATCGCAAACTTGGCAAGTCCTTCGAAGCGAATTCGATCAGTTGATGTTGGAAAACGCTGCTGAACAGGGTGTTACGGTTCATGAAGGCATGCGTGTACTAGAAGTGCTCTTCGATGGCGAGCGAGCCGTTGGAGTGCGTGTTCAAGATGAAGAGGGCAACCAACGCGAAGTGTTTGCCAGTGTGGTGGTTGATGCCGCTGGACAAAGCAATTTGCTGCTGGATCGATTGGGTTTACGGGAGTGGGATCCAGAACTGAAGAAGGCCGCGATTTGGACGTACTACAAAGGGGCCGAACGCGGCGTAGGACGTGATGAAGGGGCAACCTTGGTCATGCAGTTGGAGGGAAAGACGGGTTGGTTTTGGTATATCCCGCTGCAAAACGATACCGTCAGCGTGGGCGTCGTCGCCGACTTTAACTACTTGTTCACCGAGCGACCGACAAAAGACATCGCGAAGATTTTTGAACAGGAAATCAGTCGTTGTCCAGGACTGCTTCCGAAAATAGCCAACGCAGAACGCGTCGCGCCCATAAAAGCGGCGAAAGAATACTCGTATTGCTCTCGGCAAGTCGCGGGCGATGGCTGGGTCATGGTGGGTGACGCGTATGGTTTTCTCGATCCCCTGTACTCCTCAGGCGTTCTGCTGGCATTCAAGTCAGGCGCTCTAGCCGCCGATGCGATTTGCAGCGGACTGGAAGCTGGCGACACCAGCGGCAAGCATCTCGGTGCATGGGGCGACGACTACAAGAAAGGCATGGAGCGGATGCGTCGTTTAGTATGCGAGTTCTATGATGGAATGAGTTTTGGAAAGCTGGTCAAACGCCACCCGCATCTGAAAGGCACAATCACGGACATGCTGATTGGCGATATCTTCCGCGAAGATGTTGACGCGATAGTGGCCCCAATGGATCAACTACGGGCGGAGAGGCATGCAGAGATGGATGCTGCTGCGAAGATGCCAATGTAGTCACTCACAGATCTCGATTTGCAATCGGACTTAGCGATGCTTGAATGTGGCGACCGTCGAGATCGTACGTGCCCCGGGATACTGGTGAGGCCCATTGAACCGCGTTAGCAACGATTCGTTGTACGTTTACGTTATGGTAGATCGGGAACGTCTCATGCCCGGGGCTGAAGTAAAATATTCGTCCTTGGCCGCGGCGGAAGGTGCAGCCGCTTCGAAAAACTTCGCCCCCTTCAAACCAACTGATCAGTAGCAACTCATCGGGTTCGGGAATATCGAAGTGCTCACCGTACATTTCCGCGGCCGGTAATTCGAAAAATGGGCTGTCAATGCCATTCAGAATTGGGTGGCCGGGCGATACGATCCAGACCCGCTCAAGTTCGCCTGTGTCGCGCCATCGCAGCATGCAACTCGTACCCATCAGTCGCTGAAAAATCTTGGACGCATGTCCGCTATGCAATACAATCAGCCCCATCCCAGCAAGAACTCGACGGTGCACTTTAGCCACGATCTCATCATCTACTTGATCGTGAGCCGCGTGTCCCCACCACAGCAGCACGTCGGTGTTCGCTAATACTTCGTCAGTTAGGCCGTGTTCAGGTTGATCGAGCGTAGCGCAACTGACGACAATGGCTTCGCCGAGATTATCAAGTAGCGAATGACGAATAGTTTCGTGAATACCGTCCGGATAGAGTTCTTTCACTTCAGGCTTAGACCGCTCGTGAATGAATTCATTCCAAATAGTTACCCGCATGCTTTGACCGACCGCCATTTAAAGACTCCAAGTGAATGGGAAGTTACTAATTCACGTCTTCAGGTGGACGCGAGGGCGCAACTGGGAACTTCGGCCTAATCAAATGGATCTTTATAAAGGTTGGATCGCCGGACACATCGAACACTCCGTTGGCGACCGATTGTGCCTCAGCAGGCGAACTAACTTTCGCAAAACCAAATGGCTCAGCGGGTGAACCGTCGTCGGCAAGATCGATTTGACCGTTCGTATTGACATCGACGTAGGCAAGCCCCGCGTAGGAACCTCGGGGCAAGCTTGTCAACAAAAACTCGCTCAATCCGTTCCGAATGGTAACGGTTCGAGTATCCACGGGCGTCGACAGCTCACTAACCATACCGGGCGACGAAAAAACTTGCATGTGCACTTCCGCGTCTTGAAGGTCGTCGGACGTGATACTAACAACAACAATATTGGGCGCTGATTTTATGCGCCCACCGATCAATATCGGTGAGACCCGTAGCGACTGTCCGATATCAGGGATCATGTTGAATCGCCACAAAATAGACATGGTGGCTACTACCGCGAATCCGCAGGCAAACAGAAGCGTCCCGTTATTATTGCGCCAGATATTGATTATTTGCTTTAGCATCGATTCACTGTCGAATGCAGGAGGAACTTGCGAAAGGCCGTTGCGTAAGCTCCATTCTACACAATTTTCGACATTGAGCACGATGGTATGAAGCCCATTGTCGGATCACCTCCCGCACTGCGGCGTAGGCTGAGTTAAAGGTCCTAGTTGATTCCTGCGAGTGATTCCGACTTATCGGCAGGTCATCGGCCGCCGTTCGCTTTTATTTACCGTCGCCCCTAACTTGGGACCAATTGTCCCGAGCGCAAATTGCCGATGACTGAAGCGATCGGCACGAAGTTTAGTGGTGGGGAAATCTGGCTTAGAAGATGCGATCTCCATCGTGGTTACTGAAGATTTCGTCCAGCAAAATCCGCTCTAGTGACGGGTTGGATAAGAGAAATTCTTCCGGAAGGTTCAAACGATCGGTATTCCAATCATTAAACCGAACAACGTCAGCCACCAAACAACTTTCGGCTTGCGTATCGAAGTCACCAATGGTTGCTTCAGCCGCTCCATTGATGTGGATTGCATATTGGCTGTCAGACGGATGCGCCGATGTCCCGAAAGCCGGTGTCCCGAAAGCCGGTGGCCCGGGTTGGCTGAACGATTGCATCAAAGAGCCGAAAGGTGCAGCAAGGCTGTCGGATCGCGAGTCCAGCGTGTTCAGGGGAACAACGTTTAACGTCAGCGAGTCGGCAACATTCATGCCGTTTATTGCTAAGACTCGCAACTGGCCAGCGACAAAGGCATCGACTCTTTCAAAGCCCCGCGCCTCACGATTCCAGCTTTCTTCGCTGAAGCTAACAAAGTCGCTACCGCGCTGCCACTGCGTCTGCTGGTTGGAACCGTAAAGGACGGCAACGTCGTCACCGCCTGCCGTTGCGTAAACGTTGACTTGTTCAAAGAACTTTGTGTAGCTTGAGAAGCCGGGACCAACAACCGATGCCGCATCGCCACTGGTTGTAAATCGATCATTGCCGCTCGAGTCATATAGCTCCGCGACATCTTTCCCGCCTGCAGTTGCATAGGCGTACAATCGCTCGATCCCAGAGATATAGTTGTAATACCCTGGCCCGGAGATGCTTGAAAACTGTGGACGAACGGACAAGCGGTCATCACCCGCGGAATCATAAATAGAAGCGAGGTCCAGTCCACCGGCTGTCGCGTGAATGAAGATTCGATCCACGTCGTTCACGCTGAATTTGTATCCCGCTCCGGTCATATCAGCTTGGAAAGGTCGCATACTTAAAGTGTCGTCGCCGTCGGTATCATAGAGGGTAGCATTATCGGATCCCCCCGCGCCATTGAATGAAACTGCCTCAGAACCGACTGCACGTATGGACAGCTGATTGTTTTCAAAATTCACTATCCCGGCTTTCAGTAGCATGCTATCCGCTTCAGACGAACCGTTGATGAATAGTTTGTCGCTACCGGCACCGGAGTCAATTTCCAGATTGTTAATCTGCCCAGCCGCGAAGCGATAGTCGATGGAACCAATCGCAACTGAGAGCCCACCGTTAGCGTCGATGACAATCGTGTCGCTGTTCGAAGTCCCATTGAGATGAAGGTGTTTGCCAGCCTGCGACAGCACATTTGCAATCGATAATTCACCTTGATCATTACCGGCGCCTGGTAAACGCAGATCAATCCATTGACTTGCCTTTACTGGAGTATCCAATCGCAGGCCACCATCTTCCCATGTTGCCTCAGTGACGGTAGCGCCACCGTTGAGCGTCAGGCTAATTTGACCGGATTGAGAATCGGCATTTTTCCAAAGCACGGTGAAGATACCATCTTCAACGGCTTGCACCCTATAAGCACTTCCAACGCTCACCTGATTCTGCCAGTAATCGACTGGTCCCAAAAGCGTTGGAGACGCCGCACCGCCACCATTTGAACCTCCACCACCCGCTGCATCCGCTTGAAAAGTCCAGCCGAGATTGAAAGGACCAATCTCATCGCCGGCCGTCACGCGCAGCTCGTACGTTTGCCCAGCCACCAGCGATAGTGCTTTGGGGTCGAGCGATCCTGATTGTACGCTTTGACCACCATTTGAGAGTGACCAGCCCAACGAATCCAGCCATTCGCTATTTGCGTCTAACTGCAATCGGCCGCTGGCGCCTGCTGTGAAGCGATACACATCATCGTCTTGCAACGAATTGATCCAGCCATCGAGCTTTCCAGCGCTGAGGTTGAATTCCATCGCCGACCTTGAATTGTCGCCGACACTATCATCAGGAATGATCGCATCAATAGCGTGTTGCAAATCAAGTCGATCGTAGGACGCTTGGGTGATGGAATCGAAAACTGAGTCAGCTGTATTGTGTAAATGTTTTGCGATGGAGTCGGCAGTAATGTTAGTCCAGCCTGTCATCTCCATTGCTTGACGGACTAATACCGATGCACCGGCAACATAGGGAGCTGCCATACTGGTTCCGGATGCCGCGGCGAAGTCATTGACTTTCCCATCGCGTCCCAGAAAGTAGTCGGGCACTGTACTCCCGATTCCACGACCCGGCGCACCGAGCACGCGTTCACTTCGTTGACTAAAGTCGCTCAGTTGTCCATCATCATCAACGCTCGCAACGGGCACTACATAGGAACTGGACGCCGGATAGCTGAGTCCTGGAGCGTTGGTTGACTTAAAAGAATTTCCAGCCGAGGCGGTTATTACAATTCCATCGTCGTGCAACACTTTGAGTTCTTCTTCAAGTGTTGCCCATTCAGGCACTGTGCTGGAATTCCAAGTTGAACCGAGTGAAAGATTTACCGTGGTGATTGGATGCTCAAAAGTATTTCGATTGGTGTGAACCCATTGAAGGGCTTTCTCCACCCAAGTCATGTTGCCTTGACCAGCATCGTTGAAGACACGAAGGGCTACTAGATCCACGTCAGGTGCGACACCGCTTCTAGTTGCATCATCAGAGCCAATTATTCCGGCAACATGCGTACCGTGATAACCACTTGGCCCATCATCGTAAGGATTCGCATCGTTCTCTTCGGTGAAGTCCCAACCACCGACAACTCGATAACCCGAACCAAAGCCCTTGCCCAGCGCCACGTGATCCCAGGCAATCCCACTGTCAATGACCGCGACCGTCTGACCTTTTCCGGTCAGTCCAAAATGCTGTTCCATTTGCGTCCAGCCGGTGAGGTTGTGCGCCCTTCTTGCCGATGATCACGCCGGGGCGCGCGGCATAGATGGTGATCCGGCACTTCTTGTGCGGGCGCTCGATGATGATCCGTGACACGCCGGCCTGATAGAGGCGCTTCTTCAGCACCTTGCGGATCTTGATGTCTTCGTGGAGCAGGCGACCGTACTCGGGGCCGTCGGCGAACCAGCGGCTGTCCCAGGTGCGGTTGATGCCGAGGCGAAGCCCGACCGGATTGACTTTTTGACCCATCAGGCGGCCTCACCCACTTCGCGGACCACGATCGTGATCTCGCTGAACGGCTTCTC
>JANNNN010000294.1:0-3009 GCA_031398555.1 Planctomycetia bacterium
GCGGCGAAAATCACCAAGCCCCACACGCGATGAGTTAGGACATGGTCAATGCGATCCGAAGTCGTTGTGGCGTCTTCTGCGGGCCGATCGACCACTCCCGCTAGGCGAGCACGAATCCAGTTGTATCGACACTTGGTCTCAAGCGCTGGGATGCGATGCCCGGTACTCGCCAATCGAGCTCGCGCCTCGGCAAGCCGCCCGGGCAGGTCCTTCATCGCATCTAGCTTGGATAACCGCTGAGCATGGGCACCGTCGATGTCCAGCAACAAACGCTGAACCAAGAACGATTGCAGTTCAGGCGCTCCGGATGCAATCAACCATTCTCGCAGCCCATCACATTCGGCTTGAAACTCGGCTGGGAAAAAACTCTCTTGTGGCGAAATACCTCTAACTGCGGCCGTGCGAATCGCGGCTTTAATTTCTTGGACACCACATGATCGGCTAGCCGTCGCAACGACAACTGTCACGCCCAACCTTTCACTCAACCGCGCAAGATCGACTTTCATGGCGCTGGCCGTCACTCGATCCCACATATTCAGGACCAAGATGATCGGAATCTCAAGCTCGCGTAACTGCGTGAATAGATACAAATTGCGTTCGAGATTGGTAGCGTCGGTGATCGCAACAATCACATCCAACTTGGGCACATCCGATTGCCTGCCAAGCAGAACATCCACCGAGACCATTTCATCCATCGTCCGCGCCGACAGACTATAGGTGCCAGGCAGATCAATGATCACTACCTCGCCTGAACCATCGCGATACTTGCCAAGTTTCTTTTCGACCGTTACGCCCGGATAGTTTCCGACCCGCGCTGGAACACCACAGAGCGCGCTAAATAGTGTGCTCTTGCCCGTATTGGGATTCCCAACAAGAGCAACCGTCAGCGAACTAGTTTTGTCAGCCATCACACCACCAGCTCTACTACAACGCGTTTTGCTTCCGAACAGCGAAGCGATAGTCGATAACCGCGAATCATGATTTCAAGGGGGTCGCCCAGCGGTGCGAAGCCAACCAATTTGATGTGCTCACCGTCGGTTAGTCCCATTTCCATCAACCGCACAGCTATCGCATCATCACCACTGACTTCAATGATGGTGGCCGACTGGCCTTCACTTAGATCTGCTAGAGAGAGCATGGAGGGTTTTCAACAAGTACAAGTCTCAGGGCGAGACAATCAGGCAGGCGCTGTAGTGGCAGTCCTTCGTAGCTGGTTTCGTTAGAAACCGGCCCCAATATTCCGTAGCTGGTTTCGCTAGAAACCGGACGCAGTAACTTGTTTCCGGTTTAGCGATCCACCGGCTTCTGGCGAAACCAGCGACGCTCATTAAGCCATCGCTGACTGGCCAACCGAAACCAACACTTCCAAGCCTTCGTTCAATCGCAAGCTCAGTCGCTTGCCATCTAAGGCCAGCAAGCAAGGAGCACCCGGCTTTACCATGCGAATCAAGGCACCGACTCGAAGGCCCATTTCGGCCAGTCGTTGAACTAGCGACGCTTCACCACTCAGTTCAACAATGCTAGCTTCTTCGTTCGACTTTAACAGATCGAGCGGTAGTACCGTTTCGGGAGTTCCAGATGCGATCATTTGGTTTGGACTCGAGTTGGAATTGAGACTCAGTGTCAACAACGTACCTTAATTTATACTCGGCTTTCTGCGTAAAGGGAATAACAGAATGTGAAAATCCGCGCACAACGCAAACCAAAGGTAGGGTTTTTAGGCGTGGCGTGAAACTATGGAACGGGAGAACGAGGCTCCTGCCGAGCGAGTCTCTACAGTCCATTTGACTTAATTGTACCCTCAGACTTGCATTAGTGCGCGATACTTTTCAGGGCCACCAGCTCAGGTTCACAAGTACATTGAAGTCGTATTGCTGCGACTAGACACCTCGGCAGGAGCCTCGTTCTCCCGTTCCATATTTTCAACTTCAACGAAACGAAAATGCTCAGAGCGCTGATGCTCAAACCTAACGCAACACGCCCTTCGAATACTCAGAGCATGCCACCTGTGCCACACTCGCAAACCGGACAACATCTGCCCTAAAACAGCTTTGGGCTCGCGATTTGGCGTTTTTTTCAAAAAAATTGCACCTCACTAGGTCAAGTCCCATCAGGGTTTACGAAGTCAAGTGGGCGTACCGCCGCTCACTCTACGGTTGACAGTTTTCGCCCTCAAGGCGACGGTGATATCAGCATCGGAATCAAGATGATTTCCGTTCGATGGAGCAGGATGCTGTTCGCAAAGTGTTTTAACGGAGTGTTGATATGCAACGGTTTGCATGGTGGGTTGTGTGTCTTGGGGCGAGCTTCTGTAGTCTGCCTTCGCTTAATGCGAATGCTTGCGATAACTGTGTCGCCAAACAGAAAGCTCAACAGCAAGCAAGTGAGGGCCGGATGCGGCATGTTGGCGGATCGATGGGCTCAGGGCGATATGAAGGGGTTGGGTTCTCATCGACTTCTGCTGATGCGGCCGTTCGTCAGTGCTGTTACTGGGGGCAGCGTTCGCCAACAGGCATCGGTGTCGCACGCGGCAACAATGGTTGGTACGCGACGGTGCTATACCGCTAAGATCTCAGTTAACACCTGATCTGATAAGAATCATCCAATGAACCACCAACCCATGAGATACAAGCCCCACGCGCCAGCGAGATAAAAATAGATCACTCGCTTGCGCGTTTTGAAGTTGGGCTTTTCGGTTTTGTGTGCCACTGGCTCGCTGTCAGTGAACCGAAGTAAGTAACTTTGTGAACCACAATTTCGACTTGCCACAAGCACCATTCTAGGAATTCCGTAAAGTAGCTGGTTTCGTCAGAAACCGGATGCGAAGGAAAGGTCTCTGACAAGCACCGGTTTCTGACGAAATCAGCTACATTTCCTCCTACGAAATGCTTCACAGCGTTGCCAGGGTGGGTTCGCCTTGCTTAAGAGAGCGTCCCGCTTAAAAACCTCGGGAAAACGCGATTTTTCAAGCGACTTATCAGCCGGAAGGCGTTAGCCTCCGGTTGGAGA
>JANNNN010000637.1:0-17907 GCA_031398555.1 Planctomycetia bacterium
CATTGTAAAGCAGCGGTGTGGATGAACACCGCTATCTTCGTGTTGACCTGACCAAGCTGTTGCGTATGTCAAGCAAGGCGCGCAGAGATTCGCTCGCCCCGGCTAATAGGCATACTGCTGATGCTCCGACGATCAAGGTCATCGCTAGCTGCAAAAATGGAGACAGATATATGTCGTCTGTTTTCGCTGCGTCCTTATCTCCTAGGGCGAATTCAATGAACTCTCCGCCCAGAATGTATAGCCAAACGATTGTCGCGCAAGCAGCAATAACTCTCAATCCAAAGCTCGCTCTTAAAAGTAACACATACTTTTCCTGTGGTTCAACTGGAGATACTGAAGGCCTTTCGTCAATTGACTCGCGATGGTGTCCTCCTTGAGTGTCTGGTAAAGTCACTGGACCAAGTTTTTTTCTAGGCTTTTCAATGTGCATCTCTGGCGAATCGATCTCAATCTCCCCGACGCTCATCGCCGCGAGACCATAGTCATCACCCAATTCCAGAACATCGTTGGGTTGATCGTCGGTCGGTACAACTGTTCGTTCACGACAATGCGGACATCGGACCGTTTTCCCTGAATATTCGTCTTTTGCTTTAATGGAAGTGTTGCACGAAGTGCACAAAAACCGAACGCTCATGTCGCCTAACCTTTAATTTTCACCGATCCGATGAATTCTTACTTTAATTTGATCACGTGCTTTGCCACCAACAAACACCAGTAATGAACCAGGATGACAACTACAAAGACTTAGCGAAGTAGTAAATGTACTTCCCTGGAATCCCTTCACCAGAAAATCGGCCTTCTGCGTTAGCTTCAAGCTCAATTTCGTAACCGTGTTCGGTAGGTTGTAGAATGACTAGCACATTCGCAAGAGGTTTTCCGTCCATGCTTATCGCTTGCCCCTGGAATTGCTCAACCCTGCCAGCCGAACGAATGGACCGCTTTACGTCGTTTTACGACAATACCACAGTCGTCTGCGTTACCGTTGATTTGCTTGAAATCCGCGGTCGCCTTTGGCTTTCCGTTAATGGAAAACACCCGCGACTGCTGGTCCTTGCTACTTATCGTGGATGATGATTACTTTGCTATCATCGCCATTTTCGTGGGTTGTGATTCGCGTCATGGGTTCTTTTTCCTCCGGCTTGAATACTTGCCAAAGTGTTAACGCTACAGATAGGCAAGCGATAGCCAGGCCGCAGATCAGCATGATTTGGTTCTTACGAGCTTCCGCAATGGCGGCGCGAGATTTAGGTTTTTCGGCTGGTTTCGCTTGTGCCGCCTGCTGCCAATATGATCCTGACGCAGTCGGGGCGTATGCGTTTGCCTGTGGCACTGGTTGCAAGGGCAATACGTCCGCCAAGAAACTCAAATCACTCGATGGAGTATTCGAATAGCCTGGAGAGGTTGTGCGTTCAGAATCGGAACCGAACATCGTATCGTACTCGGCCTCAACGGGACGGCTATGGGCTCCCGAAAACTGCGAGGATGAATTGCTTCCCGAACGTCTTTTAGCGCTTGCCCCTGCAAGCCCCACGAGGTCAGTTGTAGATCCTGGAAGCTTAGGCAACAACGACTCGCAGAACGCAACCACTTCGCTCATGCGTTGAACCCGCTCACCTGGCTTTTTCGCCATCATCTTATTGCATAGCTGAACAATGGGTGCGGGGCAGTCGGCCCGGAAGCTTTGAATGGGTGTCGGTTGTGCTGCTTGATGCTTGGCAAGTCGTTGAGCCATACTGCCTGAATCAAACGGTGCTTTACCGGTTAACATGAAGTAAAGGGTGCAGCCAAGCGAGTACATATCCGCACGGCGATCTACCTTGCGGCTATCCCATGCTTGTTCAGGAGCGACATAGTCCACCGTGCCGAGCACAGCGACGTTGCCATCTTGTGTATACCGCTCGGGTGAATCGACCTGAAACAGAGCCAACCCCAAGTCGGCGACTTTCAGTTGCCCGTTCTTGTCAACCATAAAATTATGCGGCTTGACGTCCCGATGGATGACTCCATTGTCATGCGCGAATCCAAGCCCAGCCGCGGCCTGCTTGAGTAGTTCGATGCAGTTCCGATACGAGAGCGGACCGTTCCGATCGACGAGTTCACCTAAGTTCGCGCCGTCAATAAGGTCCATCACCATAAATCGACGGCCCTCGAAGACGTCGCAGTCATGTACACGGAGTACATTCGGATGGTTGAGCTTGGCAGCAGCTCTGGCTTCGGCCAAAAACCTGCTAACCGCCTTGTCGGTCGTTCCGCGATCTTTAGGAAGGACTTTTATTGCAACGCGTGTCCCGAGCACCAAATGTTCAGCTTCGAAGACAACCCCCATGCCTCCACGTCCAAGAGGCTTGCGAAAGATGTACTTACCGAGCACAAACCCTCGGTATTTGCCCTTGAGCAACTGAGCGGCCTGCCACTTCGTGATATGCCCAGAAGTTACTAGATGCTCAGCGACTGTTTCGACCGTACGATCGTCATCAGTCGAAGCGGCTATCGTTTTAAGAACACGCGGCAAGGCGTCAGCTTCAATCAATTGACTGCGTTTAAGCACTTCCACAAACGCCGGAACGCTTAGTGTCGTTGTAGTACTTTGATCAGTCATTGTCGACCGTTCCATTGCGTGAAACTTCTGCGTGAAACTTCTGCGTGAAACTACTGCGTGAAACTAGAAGTGTTCGTTTCGATGCACTCGCGTGACCGCGACTCGCAGGGGGTGTGAGCAATCGCAGGCAATTGGTTATAGCTACACACTCAAGGGATGTCGACTTACAGTAAACCGAATGTGGCCTGCTTCATCAATTCTTCGCAATTCGATGTCAAGAGCGGCGATTTATCAATCGATTGTGAAGACCGCGCTAACAATCGGCGATGAGCGTGAAGGTTCAATGAAACCAGGATTCTTAAGTGTTTTAACTCTTGCGAGCAATTGAAATCCCGGCACAATCTGCGGATGTTGCAAGCGAGAAATCAACTGCCCCGACTTTTCACTCGTGTATACGAAACGGTGACAGAACATGTTCACAAGAACCAATTCAAAACGCGACGCCTTTACATTGATCGAACTATTGGTTGTGATCGCAATCATTGGCATCTTGATCGGCCTTCTTACGCCTGCGATTAATGCGGCGAGGTCGGCCGCGCGTTCGGCGCAATGTCAGAATAATCTTCGGCAGATGGGAGTTGGGCTGCAGGCGTTTGCGACCGTTACAAGCCGTGGGAGACTGTGCACCGGCAACTTCGATTGGAAGAACGATGGTGCGGTGACGGATGTTGGCTGGATTGCAGACTTGGTTGAAAGCGGGATTCTTCCGGGGAAGCTGATGTGTCCAACCAATGAATCTCGAGCATCGGTGACGATTGAAGAGGTTTTAACGCGTTCCGTTTTTACAGTATCCTGCGGAATTGATCCGTCTGGCGACGCCCCTCAATCGCTCCCGGACGGCACGCAGTTGCTTGGCCCGTGTCGACAGATCGTTAGTGCACCATCTGTGGATCGAAAGCCCATCATTGAAAAAGAGCTCATCCAAAAAGGTTTCAATACCAATTACGGGGCAAGCTGGTTTTTAGTTCGAGGCGATGTAAAGCTGGACGACAAGGGGCTTCCTCTGGTTACCGGTGGCTGCGGTGGAAGTATTTTTGATCGCAGATCAACCGTTGGCCCAATCGATCTAAAACGCATCGACAATGGGCGTATTACGGGATCAGTCATACCATTACTTGCGGATGTAAAAAGTCTGGGAATGCTAAGTCAAGACATTAGCGAGGCAATGCCCGCTGGAACCGGCTTGGCATTAAATTTGTTCGGTGCGCCGGCTACTTGGATCGCTGCAACAGGCGAGATTAAACGCGATCCCAAGCCAGCAGATATTGGGTTTAAGGACACTCGCGACGGCGTGGATGGTTGGTGGGCGTTCTGGAATAAGAATACTTTGCAGGACTACACAAGGTTGGCCCCGATTCACAAAAACAGTTGCAATGTGGTAATGGCCGATGGCTCAGTGCAATCCTTCTACGACAAGAACAAAGATGGTTACTTGAACAATGGTTTCCCGAAAGGGGATGGATCGAAGTACCCATTTGCAGACGATACGCAAGAACTTGTTCCAACTGACATGACTAGCGTCTATAGCTTGAGCACGGTGCTCAAGTAATTGTAGTGCGATGTGTTCGCGATTTTAGAAAGGAAGGTGGGACAGGTCGCTGTCTTAATACCTCATAACAGGAACGGTCACTAGAAAAATGGTCTCTAGGATGACCACGCGAGGCTAGCTTGAGTGCGGAGCTGAGTGTGGGAAAGGAGGAAACCGGAAAACGCACACAGGACATTGTGTTGGGTACATTTTGTTCGGTGCTTGCTTCCCGGCTTCCCCGCAAAGCAACAATGATTTTCGTTTGAAACGGACTGGTAAGTCAATACCGGTCAAAAACTTTACTTCCACAATGGAAAAATTGAAATGAAGAAGACTTTTGGTACTCCTCGACCAGCTTTTACGCTGATCGAACTTTTGGTTGTTATCGGCATCATCGGCATCCTCGCAGCCATGCTGTTGCCAGCCGTTAACCGCGCTCGCGAAGCCGCTCGTAATGCAACCTGCAAGAACAACTTGCGTAACGCTGGTGTTTCGATGCAAATGTTCTCCGACAAGGACCCACAAGGTCGTCTTGCCACAGGTGCATTCGATACAACCCGCGATGGTTGCTCGGATACTTACGGTTGGGTCGCTGACATGGTTAACCAAGGCGCTGGTAACGGCAACGAAATGATGTGCCCATCGAACCCACTCCGCGGTTCAGAAAAGCTCAACGATTTGGCTGGTGCTAACACTGCTAACGGTACATCCGAAGCTACTTCAGCTAAGGCTCAACAAGCGGGCAAGTGCGATGGCCTAGACCGTGGTGGCCGAACCTACGGTTCAGGTGACTACGTTGCTTTCGAATTCATCGCTGCTGGTTACAACACCAACTATGCGTCTGGATGGCACTTGGTTCGCGGTGGACTCCGTATCACCAACCTGACCGACACCACTTTCGGCGTTCTGAACACTGTTCAAAAGGGACTTGCCGGAACCACTGGTCCTCTGAAGCGTCGTCTGCTGGAAACCGGCCCAGTTGAATCGTCCCGCGTTCTTTGCCTCGGTGACGCCGCTCCTGGCGACATCAAGGACGCTCCCGCAACTGTTAACTATCAATACACCGATACCGACGGTACCGTTGTCAAGTTCATCGAACAGGGTGAATTGCTGGTTGAATCCTTCAACGACGGTCCTTCGTATGTTACCGGTAGCGGTACCTCGCAACGAGTTTCTTTTGCAACCAAAGCTGCTGGACCTCTGACACCATCAACTAACGTGACCGACATTCTGCGCAAGGATTTCGATCTAACTGAACGCACAGCAGGTATTCTGCAAGATACTCGTGATATGTTCGCGGTTCACGGTGGATCGAAGGGCGGAAGCTGTAACATGTTGTTTGCTGACGGCTCAGTACGCGAGTACTTTGACGTGAACAAAGACAAGTTCCTCAATCCTGGTTTCCAGATCGATTCAACGCTCACTGCACAGACCAACGGCAGCATCGGTTACCTCAGCGGTCCAACCGAATTGCCAATGAATGCTGTTTGGAGCGGTATCAATCTGCAAGACATGAACAAGGCTGGCAAGTACGACTGATCCTAGTCGTTGGCTAGTTTTAATCAAAACACGAGCGGTGATGCTAAGCAATTGGCTTCACCGCTCAATTTTATAAAGTAGAAGATTTCAGTCCGAGTTTAGTACAATGAAGAATTTCTTTCTGAGTTTAATTCCAATGGCAGTATTCTGCCTGGCTGTGTTTGGCCTAACCAGAATGGTAAAGTTTCAGCCCTGGACAAGGACAGGCCAGGAGGCAGAGTACAAGGAGTTCAAACGGATCATCTCTTTACCGATCGTGGATCCAAACGCTGACAAACTACCAAAAGTCGAGTGTCTGGAAAGTGAGTTCGATTTTGGACTGATGCCTCCATTTGCGGACGGAATGCATACCTTCACAATACGCAATTCGGGCGATGATCAGCTTGTCGTCAAGAACGGTGGCAAGTCCTGCACATGCCTGGATGTAGAGTTATCTGCTGTACTATTAAAGCCTGGAGAGTCAAAAGAAATCGAGGTCACTTGGACTGCAGATAAATCTGGTAAACTGGCACAGTATGTCAAAATCCTGACGAACTCCCCCGAAACACCAGAACTGCAACTTTGGGTGACCGGCACAGTTGCGACCATCTTGGATGCTTCAACTGCTGGTTTTGGTTTCGGCTCTTTGGTAGCCAGTGAGATGCGCAGCCAAGAGTTTTACCTCTACTCGGGAGTTTGGGATAATATCGTCATCGACCGAATTGAGACATCGAACGCCGATGTGAAATGCGAGATCATTACTGCTCCGGTTGACGTCGAAATGCCACTGAGGCTTGTCAGCAAGTCAGAAAAGCCAGTGGAATTCAAGAGTCGGGTCGACTTCAAGATGACGGTCACAGCCCAAGCGGTCGGCGGCGAACGAACCGAGTCCGTAAAGATTTTTGTGCGACCACCGGAACTGGATGACGATTCGGCGATAACCGCAAATGCGTCGCCTCTTTCGCTAGTTGGTATGTACAATTCGCTGCGACCGGACGGTACTTTGCTTATCGAGTTACCAGTCTCAACGACGGTTGCGCGACGACTTAGCCTATACGGTCCAGCGATTGCAGATGGTGATAGGAAATTGATTGATCTTGGCAAACTGAGGACAAAATCCTCCGCCCGGGATTGGTCAATTATTGCAAAGATCCGTGGCGACAAAAAGCCGACAGATATGGCAGTTTCTCTGACAGGCATTAAAGGAGTATCCGCAACCGTCGAGCCCATAGAGACTACGGCTGGGCAGGATGGGGCCTCGTATCGGATCAAAATTCATGCTGAAGAGAATTTGCAATTGGGCGTATACAACAGGGAGCAGGCTGGAAAGTTAATTATTGAATCCCCTCGTCTTCCTGGCGAAGAATTGCTTCAGTTTTCAGTCGAGTTGGATGTGCTCGAAGAAAAATAACGCGTACTCGGTTCGCGAGTGATTGGGGCGAGTTTTGGAAGGGTACAAGGGTTCATGAGTACAATGGCAAGCATGACCGATGCGGCATGTGGAAACTGTAATAAAGCAACCAGTCCAGGCATTCAGTTTTGTGCTGGCTGTGGTCAACCACTTTGGCAAGTATGCCCTGAGTGCCGAATATCGGTGTTACTCACACAGCAGTACTGCAACGGTTGCGGGACCAACTTGCAAGTTTATTTTGAAAAACAGGTTGGCGACGCGAACAAGTTGCTCGATCGGTGCGAGAAGATCGCGCTGGATGGAAAATATGATCAGGCCAGCGGAATAGCAGGGATGCTAATCAAGCCGCACGATTATCGATTCAATGAAGTGGCGAGTAGGGCGTCGAAGATAATTGCTGAAAGCGAAAGGCAAATTGCATATTGGGCCAACGAGCTCGTCAAACTCACGCAAAAAGCCAAACGTTATGCGGAAGAAGATCGCGCGAAGGATCTAATAGGACTGCTAGAACCAGTGCCACCCGGCGTGCTTACGGACGAGTTGACCAATCTTCTGGCCACCACCAAGCAGAAATTGGCTTCTCTCTCCAGTTGTAAGCGTGAACTGAAGAACGCCCTTGCCGAGAAACGGTATGGCGATGCGGTTGGGTGCTTAGCACAGATTGTCGAGTTGAATCCCACCAATGAAAAATACAAAAAGCAATTGGGCGAGGTAGCAGCAAAGGTTCGTGCGAAAGCGGTGGCCTATGGAACCGCAGCACAGTTCGCGAAAGCCGTCCAGTTGCTGCAATCGCTGCCGCCGAATTTTAAGGACGAAGAATTTCTAGAGCGATTTAACGGTTATGAAGAAGCGGTTTATTTGCGGCAAATGCTTGCCAAGGCAACCTTTTACACGCCGCTGCTACCAGGTGTATTAGATCGGCTCGAAAAAATCACGCCTGGTGATAAAAAGCTCGAAGCGCTCAGGAGGCGAGCCGCCGAGAATCGCAAGCGTTCAAAGTCTTTGTTCACGGAGCAATGGCCCGAGTGGATGAAGCCCGAGACCGGAACCCTCGGAATTCCAATTGTTCCAGCCAAGATACCTGCCGCATTTCCGGGGGCGCATCCAGAGTGTATCAGTACACGAGGAAGTCAGTTCTTGGTCGCGCTCGGAATGGGAATTCAAGCGGTAAACGCACCTATGCCGAAGGGCGATTTCCTCGCCAAGGAAAGCCCTCGGGGTTTCATCGCCAAGATTTTCGGCAAGAGGTCGGAAATGACCGAATTCGGCTGGGGAATCGACATCGGCGACTCAAGTATCAAGGCGGTTCGAGTGCGTTTTAGCGGTGAACCAGCCAGGGCACAGATTGATAACGCTGTTCACATTCCGCTGGAAATTAAGCCAGGACAAGGCAAACTGAGAAAGCTGAATGAGGAAGCAGTTGTTGCGGCTCTTAAGAAATTAGCCGCAGATTTCGCAATTGGAGACCAACCGGTAATCATCAATTTCCCCGGCAATGAACTGATCACCCGCTTTGTACTGCTGCCCCCCACTGCAGATAAAAAGAAGTATGACGATTTTGTACTGCAGGACGGTCGCGCCAATATCCCCATGCCCATGGACATGGTCTTTACTGCCCTGCATGTCAGCGATGAAGGCGGAAACGAGCGGATTGTTCCAAGTGGGATCATAGTCGCTGGCAAGAAGCCCGATATCGAGGCTCGCAAGGCGATTGTCGAGTCGGCTGGAATCAAGGTGACTGGTGTCATGCCAGAACCGTTCGCACTCTGGAATTCTTTACAAGCGATTTCGCAAGTCGAGTTAGAAAATAACATCTCGCAAGGCGAGACCAGCGACGGCTCGGAGGCGGGGCGGACGAGCCGCGCAGATCTGCTGATCGATGTGGGACATCAACGCACGAATATTCTGATCTCGCACCCGAAAGGGCTCTGGTTCAGAACATTGGACTGGGGTCTTTCCGATATGACGAACGCTTTATGTAGTGCACAGCGTTTAACCTACGGCGAAGCCGAAAAGATGCGACGCGAGCCGCTGCGCGCGACTCACTTACAAATACCAATGTATGCGATGCTCTCCGCGTGCCAAGTTCCAAGACGTGAGTTGGAGCGATCTGCTTATGTGGCTCGTGAGTCGATTGGAGATTTGCGATTGCGGCGTGCAATATTGGTCGGCGGCGGAGTGTTTCAGCCATTCTTGAGCAGTTGGTTGAACGGTTGTCAATTTTAATCCCAGGCGCCTGGTATCTGATCGCGAGATCTTTGTTGTGTTGGAAGACTGTGCTGTCGCTGGTTTGTGTTGAACTAGCTGGCTTCTTACAAACGAGCTACGTAGATCCAACTTATGACAATTAGATTAAGACGCAATGAAGAATACGTTAAGCATGCCATGTTCCCAACGTGAAACCTAGTAAGTCACATGCTTCTCCGATAGGATTTGGCATCTTACTTGTTTTCCAACAAATGAGTTTTTCATAGTCTCCTATTAGCCAGTTTGTTGGTAGTGTTGCTTACTCACGAACCATGGTAATCATATCAGGCATGACGATCATGTTTTCATCACATCGTCCCACGTTCGCTTCCGTGTCCGTGCGGAACTTGCTACTTCTACTCATTCCGTTTGTGTTGGTAGGTTGTGGGGAAGAGAGCACGCAGCAAGCTATGATGAGAGTTGCAAAGCAACGTGCGCAAGCTAGGGCTGCTGACGCTGCAGCTGAAGAAGCTGCAGCCAAGGAAGCTGCAACGATTCCCGATCCACAAGCCAGTCCCACTCCCGATACGACTGCCGCGAGTACGCCTCAACCCCCGACCATTCCCGCGCAGCCTGCACCCGCACCAAATGTGTCCGTAGCACCGAATGTGATCACGACTCCTGGGACGCCACCGCTGGCAGTTCAGGCCAATATTCCCGCCGTCGCTTCGTCCATCCAATCTACTGCTGCAACAAACTACTCGATCCCCACAAATCTTCTGAGCTTTGATGTAACAGGACATGTCGTAGCTTACTCGGGAGATGGAAATTCGATTGGCGTCCACGATGTTGAGAGTAAGGCCTTAGTCCGAAAAGCTTACAATGATCAACTGAATCCATCGAGCTTGGCGATTGACGAAAAACGCTCGCAGTTAGTGGTTGGCGGTTCCGATGGCAAGATGAAAACATTCTCACTAGGAACTGTTCAAGGACTCGACCGTTACGCGCAAGAGCGACTACTTCGACGTGATCGTGAACCACCCCGCAAAGCGCATTCACAAGCCATCACCGCCGTCGCGGTAAACAGTCAAGCAAAAGTGCTTGCTACAGGGGACCTCTCAGGTGAACTGCGCATTTGGTCAGCAGACAGTGTTGACAGCATTAATTACCCAGGAAATCAAGGGGCGATTGTCCGACTGCGTAGCTATCAGAAAGACCTGACTTTTGGACTCACAAAGCAGAAGAAATTGGTTTTTTGGAAAACAAGCCAAGCCTCTCGTGAGCCGGCCGAGTATGCAAAGTTCACGGACTTACCAACGGTCATGCAGGTCGGTCCGAAAGGCAAAGGTTTGGCGGTCGGCGACGACTCTGGGAGGGTGACGATGTGGTTGCCTGAAGGAAACGAACTGAAGAAGCAGAGCTTCCAAGCACATAGCAGCGCCGTTTCAGGCCTCGGTTTTACCGCCAGTGGTGACACACTCATTACCGCCAGCCGCTCTGGTGAAATCTTGCGTTGGAGCTTGCCGTTGAATAGTTCACAGACGGTTGAATTAGAGGAGGCGCCAAGGTTCCTAAGTTCTTCCAACAACGGACGTCTACTGGGCATTCCAAGTCGAAAGAGCTTTCTTGATGTCTTTTCAACAACGAACAGCGCTAAACTGCGATCGTTTCAAGTTCCTGGCGATCGACGCGTAACCGCTGGCGGATTTTCGAATGACAATCGGGTCACCGTCGTTGGCGATGACGCTGGGGCCTTGCATTTCTTTGGAACAGCCAACGAACCATTTGCTTCCTTGACGGTTGGTACTGGCAGCGTGGAGAACATCGAAATCTCGCCAGCCGAAGAGTGGGTTGCAACTACTTCACAGGATGGGACGCTAACCGTCGTCGCAACGCCTCACAGCGATCCAAGCTTTGTGCGCACTCCACCAATTGATTTCGCAATCGCCGATGAAGCGGGTACTAAAATTCTCGTTGTCGCTGGAACTGGACTGCAGGTCATCGATACCGCCAATGGTATTTCGGATCGCTCCGCAACCTACAGTGGCGCCGCAATTACCGCAGCTTACATCGACTCAACCATAGCCTTACTTGGCAACGACAAAGGTGAGGTATTCAGTTGGAAGCATCGCTTGGATGGCGCAAATCCAGAGCTATTGGCGCAAGTAAGTGCAGATGGCAAACCAATCTCGTCGATCAGCCTGACGAAATCTGGCCAGGTTTGGTTATGCGATAACGAAGGGGCCTGCAAACTGGTGACCATTGGCGCGAGATCCGAACGCGTTTCGGGTTCGTTCAGCCAAGCTGTGGAAAAGGTCGTAACCGCGCAAAATGGCAAGTCAATATTGCTTTCAAGCGATGGCAGCCTATTCGTTTCCAGCTCACTTGCCGAAGCGCCTTCGCCGTTTCTCAGCTCTGCGTCTGCAAAATTCTCAGATGTTCGTACGAGCGGATCAGGAGTCTACGCATTAACCGACGATAAACGGGCACTGGTGAGCTTCGACCAAACAGGAAACCAGATCAATCGTGTGTCGATTGCGCCCAGCCATGGCGAGATCGCACGTTTCGATGGTGGTGAACTGAGCTACTCGTTGCTAACCAAGAGTGGTCACTTACTTGCCGGCGTTGCCCGACCAACTGGCGGGGCAAATCAAATACTCGCGTCCGGCCAGTTGCGCAGCGCGCAGATAACACCAGACGGAAATTTGGTCGTCGCTGAAACTCCTGAGGGTGCATTGCATGTCAGTCTGCGAGGCAACAAATCGCAGAAAGTCAAGATGACGAATCCGCTCCGATTGCTTGCCCTAGCCGCTGACGGTCAGACAATCATAACCATCGCGGGAGGACGCGCTGAGTGCATGCAACTTAATGGCGATCAAGTAAGCGTGCTATTCGGTCTGCCCACTGAAATCAAAGATCTAACAGCAGCATGCTTTTCCCCCAATAGCAGGACGCTCTACCTGGCGGCGAGCGATGGAAGTATCTATCAACTGTCTCGCACTGACTCTTCGAAGGCCGAGCTGCTCATCAAGCTCGAGAGCAGCGCTAGCTCACTTTCGTTGAATACGAACGGTGATCGAATGTTAGTCCGATCCGAAGGGGGGCGAACTGTTTTGCTCGGGTTGGATGGGACTAACGCGAAGAATCTTTTTGACTCACAGGATCAAAACTTCACTTGCATAACTGTCGCTGGAACTCGATTTTTACTTGGGGATGCAACTGGCAGTGTGCATGAATTGACAGAGAATCCAGCGGGCATACGCGAGTTACTCAAGCTCGGAAATAGTGCGTTTGTGCGATTGACTGGCGATGTAAATGGTGATCGGTGCGTTGCCGAGACGGCTGACAAGCAAGTTCATCAAATCAATTTAAAGGACGGCGTTTGGTACTCGACAATATCGCAAGCTGCTGGTGATTGTCTATTGCTCTCACTGCGTGACAAAGTTCTGACGCGAGTCGACACACGCGGTAATTTGCAGTCGACTCCTACAAGTATGGGCGTTTCAGTGCTTGGCCCTGAGTCCAATGTGCGCACAATCGCAACGACCGCCGACGGGCGTTGGCTTTTGGCGGCGGACACCCGTGGAAAGTTGGCGCGATGGCCCGTAACCCCGGAAGGGATCGGCACTCCGATGCGAAGCTCCCTCGACTTGACTGTAGACGAAGTGCGATCGTTTCCAACGGGCGCTACAGTCTGCTTACGAAACAAAGAAACAGGATTAGTCAGCTACAGCCCCTCGCAAGATCGACCGACAGGCAATGTCCACAGCAAGTTGGATTCTTCTGAGATCGTTGCCGTTGGGTTGGACCAAACCGTTGCCATCAAGCAAGGTGATGCCTACTCAATCGCAGATTTTCGGACGGGCAAGCTCGAAGCGATCGAGGCATTAAACGCCGGGCCGGCTGGTCTTTTCCAAGCCTTGCGCAACGAGAAAAATATATGGTTGGCTGTAAACAATTCGGGTGAATATCAATCCACATTACAGTCAGAATCGAGCAAAGCCGGAGGCGATTTCCGAGTCGGAATAAAGCCAACATCTTCCTCACTAAAAGGTGGTTTGCTGCAGGCGCACTCAAGCGACACCGTCGTTACCGCTCGCGCCGATGGAAGTCAGATTCGGCCATTCAAACTTCCCAGCGGTCAGATCGTCGCTTCGGCCATGGGTTCCAATTCTGCATATTCGGTAGCTTGCGATAGTACCGGTCGCGTCTGGTTCTTTGGCGAAGGTTCGGGTACGCCACGAAACATGAAGATTCCTGGGGGCGTATCGATCAGAGCGATTATTTGGGACACGGTCGATTCGAGTGTCGCAGTGGCAACCGAAAATAGCGTCTATGTCATCGATGCGTTGACAACAAAAGTGATTTCTGCATTCAAGACACAAATGCCCGTAGACTCGTTTGCTTGTTGGCACAGAGACGGCATCTGGTGCATTGGCAAAGATCAAAGGCTTTTCGAGTTAAGGATTCCCAAGGTCGCTTGGGCTGCAAAATTGCCATCACCGACGACCGTTCTTGCATGGCACTCCGACGGCGCAGAAGTGGTTTGCGGTTCGGCGGCAGGATCAATGACAGCCTTCGATGCTCGGACTGGAAACCGAGTTGCGAAGGTTGAGTCAGGCAAAGGAGAGCTGCGAGCGATCTGTTCGTTAAAAGCGGCCAACAAATTGCTAATGCTGGCGGGTACTTCCAGCATACTGACTTTCGACTCCAGCCATCGCATCGCTGAGCTTCCAATTTCAAGCGCGCTTCAATTATCCGGGATCGCGACCGACACGGCTAGTCGATGGTTGTACGCGACCAACAACGTAGGTGAAATTCTGGCTTGGGATATGACAAATATCGAGGCAGCTCCTAAGACGATTCCGTGTGAGTTGCGGAGTGCACAGATTCGCTTTGTCGAAGGTGCTAAACTAGCGACAATCGGCAATTCACAGCCGAAAATAGCCTTTACCCCGTCAACTGCGTCGCAGAATGCTCTCGCCAAAATGAGTGGCTCGGTGGAAGATTTTGCGATATTGCCAGATGACTCATTTGTGGCCATTGCTGATGGCTCGTCTGTTATTCAACTTGCAGGACTGCTCGTTGATGGTGCAAAACAACTGAATGGCAGTTCGATCGGATTTCGTACGGTGGCGGTCCATCCTCGTGGCGTTCGAGTTGCCGCCGCTGGACCATTGCTTGGGAAGCCCGGGGCAAAGCTTGCCGTTTGGGATTCGTCAAATCTAAAGCCTGTCGGTGAAACAGAACTGCCGGCGAATCCCAATCGTTTGATATATTCTTCGGATGGAGGATTGATTGCTGTCGCGATGGAGAATGGTGAATGCCAGATTTTCGATGGCTCCAGCGGTACTTTACTTGAGTCGCTCCCCACTGCACCTGGTTTGAGCACTATCGAATTCTCTGAGGACGGGCGGAGAGTCTTGCTTGCCAAACAAGATGGATCAATAACCGCGCAGCCACTGACGTCCATCGGAGTTGTAAAGGCATCGGACACCGCCATCAGTAGTCTGATTATTCACGGATCGGGCAAGCAAATTTACATGGCTGACGCCGCAGGAAAAATTTCACTGCGATCGGTCGATAGTCTTGGACAAGTCAGAGCGACTTTTCAGGGAGTCGTGGCTCCTCTTTTGCAAATAAAACTATCCACAGATTCGAAGTCTCTTTTGGCAGTATTTGATGATCCAGACCATTCTGTTTTGCTTTGGAAACTTGACAGCCTCTCGGGCATGCCCGCAACTAGCGCTCCCGACACAATCATTCGCAGTCCCGAGTCAAGAAACACGTGTGCTGGATTCACGATTGATTCGCAGTTCGTTTTGCTTGGTGGCGAGGACGGCTTGATTCGTGCCTGGAGCGTCGCCGACAGTCGCGAAGTTTCGCGGTTTCGCGGCCATTCAAGTGCCGTTCGCGACATAGCGCCTCATCTAGAAGCTGGTCGATTCGTCAGCGGGGGAGTAGATCGCTCGATACGCACATGGCGTTTCCCTGGAAATTTACCGCGCAGTGGCGATCCTGTTCCAGACGGCGCCTTGGTGGAAGCTACCGAAATGCATCAGGTGACTGTGCCGACTGAGTCGGCGACTAAGGAAGAGGATCGTCTTTCGGCGGCGCGAGAAGCGTTGATAAATGGAAATCCAAACTCCGAACGAGCGGGCGAGATCTTTAGCCTGCTGAGTACGAACACTAGCGCGGTTGCCGATGCCAAAGCGAGCAACAGTCGGCTTCGATCTCTCGAACGCGACCCGCAGGCTTCGCTCAGCGATATCTATCAAGAACGACTAAAAAACTCGCAAATTCTCCGGCGACTGCAGAGCGGTGATGGCCGAGTTGCTGCAAGCAAATTTGAAAACGCGCTGCTGCAAGCTCAAACCAATTTTCGGTTTGATGCAGGCGAGAACTCAAGGCCAGTTAAGCTGCGATTCTCCGATCGTTTTCTCTATGCTGCACGGCCATCGGTTCCCAAGCGTCCATTGAATCCCGACGAACCACAACCCGATCTTGGTGACAATGGAGCATTGCTCAGTTGGGAATTCCGAGTTACGCAATTGCCATCTCGCGAATGGTTGGTGGATCAGACTGACGTGAAGGAATTGTTTTCGTTCCCAAATTACGGAGGAGCGATAGCTGCACCCAGCATGACCATGTATTCGCAAGATGATGGCAGTTCGACGCAACTGCCCAACGCCTCATCTTGGGATGCGTCGCAATCCTTGCTGGGCAAGAAACAGTTGTTTGCGGTGGGGTCAGCGGGTGCGAATCGAGCGGAAAGCGAAATCCTTCGAATTTTCGATGTTGCGCAATTGAAACGCGACAAGATTCAACCAGTCAATAGCTACACCAGTTACGAGGGCGTTGTAACCGCCCTGGCGTTCTCGAACACCAGCTCACGAATTGCCTTTTGCGTTCGTGAACGGGCCGTCCATCGACTGTATGTGGCCGATGCTGAACGGTTGGATTCGACCATGATATTAGTTGAAGAGTTCGCGCATAAAAAGCCATGGATCAATGTCGACGGCGAAACTGGGGCGCCCGGCGTCACCTCGTTGGCCTTCACGCCCGATGATCGCATGTTAGTTGGCCATGGACGTTATGACGAACAGTTGTTTAAGTTGTCTGCTTGGAAAATCAATACAGATGCCTCAGGCTCAATGTCTGCTACCTATGGTTTCGCGCGAGAAAGCAAAGAACAACCCTTTCTTATCGAAAGAACCAGCCGACCGATTCGCTTCATATTGCGTCCTGGCGACTACATCATGATTGCAGAAAACGAGGATTGTTATGTCGTGTGGGACATTACGTCGGGTGAATCGAAAAAAATCCCTTTCTTGACTATGCAGCGAGGCCTTCCCGAACGAGCCCTGACGGAGGATGGAAAGTGGCTGATCATGGGGGACGATCGTGGCAACGCATATGTCTACGATGTACTGCGAAGTGAGAGGTTCTCGGTAGCGTTTACGCGCGAGGCCGAGCAAGCGGCCTCTACGATTCGCGAGAAATCTCCAAAGGAAAAACCTAAGGCTGTCGAACGCCCCGCTCATACCGGACCTGTTGCGGGTGTGACACTTTCTGCGCCTGGGGCGCATGGTGATTTCCCCGAGTTTGCAGCAACCATCGGCGAAGAAAATCGAGTCATCGTCTGGGACTTAATTCCGATCTTGGGCAACCGCGCGGCCATTCCCTCGAAGTCCGCGAAACGCGTTGCGACGCAATAAGGATTTCGATGAGTCTAAGTCTATTTTCAAAAAGACAAACTCCGCGCGGACCTGGCGCGACGCCTTCGCTGGGTGCTCTAACGCAGCCTCCCGAAAACGTAGCATCCCATAGACTTGTCCGAGAACTCGGGAAAGGAAGTTGGGGCGTCTGTTACTTCGCCAATAGCAAAGAAAACAATGATCTTCAAAGTGTACGAGTGCTCGCGAACAGCTTTTCGAAAAAGGAAATGTCGGCGATCGATTCTGCCGTGCGATTGACGAGTTTCATTGATTCAAATCGATTTCAACGAGCGATGTGTTTTACGCATGAAACAGGTGTCGCATGCTTGTCAAGTCAATTCGTTGCGGGCGAAAATTTACTTCGGATTGTAAAACGAAAAGGCCCGCTTTCCGTTCGGCAATCAATCTACTGTATCGCCCGCGCCATCGAAGGATTGGATGCAGCTTATAAAAAGTCAATAGTTCACGGTGAACTGCGTCCCTCGAAGTTCATCGTTGACCGTCTGGGCACGGTTACAATTCGCGATCTTGCGATTGCACAAGTGACATGCAGGCGTCGGCAATTCGTCAATCCCACAATACAAGTTCACGATATGCCAAGGCAGCACCTTGAATACTTAGCCCCTGAGATCGTGATGGGAGGCAAAACGAGTTTCAGCACCGATTTGTACAGTTTGGGTTGCATTCTGTTTTACTTGTTGACTGGGAAGCCTCCCTACGCATTCAAGAACCCCAATCGAATCGTAAAAGCGCACCGGGAAGCTGCCATTCCTCAGGCTTCAGGTTACGTCAAGGGCCTTCCCTCTAGTTTGGACGAATGTCTCGAACGTACTCACCACAAGGCAAGCTATTTCTATTTGGCCGGGTCTGATGGTGAATTGTTGCAAAATCCCAACTGCGGTGTTCAGGCTTTTGTTTTGGATTAAGAGTTTGACACGATTGGATG